>NZ_JBVHHW010000013.1:0-230801 GCF_055560875.1 Kitasatospora sp. NPDC023118 | reverse complement strand
TTCAACGGCTCCACCTCCCCCGTCGACACCCAGACGGTCAGTAAGGCCGGCACCGTCACCGTCCTCACGTCGGCACCCGACCCGTCGGCGTTCGGACAGACCAAGGTCCTGACCGCCACCGTCACCGCGGTTCCGCCGGGCGCCGGCACCCCCACCGGGACCGTGTCGTTCTTCGACGGCGCCACCCTGCTCCACACCGCCACCCTCGTCGGCGGCGTCGCCACCTTCACCACCTCCGCCCTCACCGTCGGCACCCACCCCCTGACCGCCGTCTACCACGGAAGCGCCGCCTTCAACGGCTCCACCTCCCCCGTCGACACCCAGACGGTCACCAACTGCTCGCCTCCGAGCCTGCAGGCCGTCTTTCCGGGCTTCGGGCCCGCCGCCGGTGGCAGCGCCGTCCTGCTCGTCGGCTCGAACCTCAACGACGTCACCGAGGTCACCTTCGGCGGCGTTCCGGCCGTCATCCTCGCGCAGGCCCTGGGGATCTTCGTCGCGGTCGCGCCAAAGGCCCACGCGCCCGGCACTGTGCCGGTCGTTGTCCACACCCCGTGTGGCACCAGCAACACGATGTACTACACCTACCTCTGAGGCACCCCAACGGTCGTGACGCACCCCGCCCGGCGGGGTGCGTCGACTGGGTGACACCACCCAGCTCAGGCCGGTCCGTTCGGGAGCGGGCGCGTGACTGCGCTCCGGCGCGCGGATGCTGTGGCGCGCTTCCCACGGCGCAGGTGCTCAGGATGCGGATCGTCTCTGCCCGCTCGGCGCAACCCGCCGGGCGGGCAGAGGTATGAGCGCAGGTACTCCGCCCTTGTCGGCCGCCTCATCCGGACGTCGTTCCACTATGCGGGCCTCCAGGACCGGGACAAGATCCGATGATCGTGCGGCTTGCTGTGATCTGCCGCCGTCGCAGATAGGAGCGGATGAGACGGTGGTCGTGGGCACAAGATTCGGGTCTTTGAACGCGAGGAATTGTGCCGTATCCGCCGCGAGCTCGCCGAGGGCAAAAATGGGCTCTCCTGCCGCATGTGTGGGTGCGCTGATCTACGGCTGGACGTAAAACACGCCGCCCTCTGTGATCCTTGAGATGTCGAAGCCCAAATTGGATCAAGCAGAGAGACGGCGTGCCTGCCTTCAGCATGTGGAAGCGCACCCTGACGGTCGAGAACACCATGGTCGAGGCGGTGCGCTGAGACAAAACGGAACAGTGTGTAATCGCGTCGGTGCGGCCTGACGCGCGGCGTCGGGGACGGTGCGGACTGTGCCGGCGCCCGGCACCTTGGTACGACCGGGGCCGCGGCCGGCGCCGGTGGCGCGACCTGGACCACGGGGCGGTGCGGATGTTCCTGGAGGCGGATGCCCCGCGGGTCGCCTGCCCCCGGCACGGTCCGACCGTGGCAGCGGTGCCCTGGGCCCGGCACGACGCCGGGCATACCCTGGCCTTCGGCCAGCAGGCCGCGTGGATGGCCACAGAATGCTCCAAGAGCGCCGCGGCCGAGCTGCTGCGCTGCTCGTGGCGCACGGTCGGGCGGATCGTCGAGCGCTTCACCGCCGACCGCGACCGGGGCACGGACCGGCTGGCGGGGCTCGCCCGGATCGGGATCGACGAGATCTCCTACCGCAAGGGCCAGCGCTACATGACCGTCGTGGTCGACCACGACACCGCCCGCGTCGGGTGGATGGCCGACGGCCACGGAACCGACGTCCTCACCCGGTTCTTCGACGAGCCCGGCGAGGTTCGAGCGGCGCTGCTGAGGCACATCAGCGCCGACGGCGCTGCCTGGATCGCCCAGGTCATCGCCGATCGGGCACCGGGCGCGCTGCGGGTGATGGATCCCTTTCACGTGGTCGCCTGGGCCACCGAGGCGTTGAACGCCGAGCGCCGGGCCTCGTGGAACCGGGCCCGGCGCGAGCTGGGCGACCGGGAGAAGGCGAGGGCGTTGAAGGACTCCCGCTTCGCGTTGTGGAAGAACGCCGAGGATCTGACCGACCGCCAGGTGGTCAAGTTGGCCTGGATCGCGGCCACCGACCCGCGCCTGCACCGCGCCTGCACCGCGCCTGGCGACTGAAGGAGGCCCTGCGGGCCGTCTTCGCCCTGGCCAAGCGCCGCCCCACCGCCGCCCTCAAGGCCCTGGACCGGTGGATCGGCTGGGCCCGCTGCTGCCGCATCCCCGCCTTCGTCGATCTCCAGCGCACGATCGTGCGCCACTACGACGCCATCCGCGCCGCGCTGGTCACCGACCTGTCCAACGGACTGATCGAGTCCACCAACACCAAGACCCGACTGATCATCCGCCGCGGCTTCGGCTTCCACTCCGCCGACGCCGTCATCGCCCTGGTCATGCTCACCCTCGCAGGCCCCCGCCCCACCCTCCCAGGACGCCAACCCACGACAGCCTGACCCACACATGCGGCAGGAGAGCCGAATTTCCGCGTACCGCCGACACCATCGGGCCCTCGGCTAACCCAGTGGTCGTCGCAACACCCTGTCCCCGAGAAGGAGCTACGCCTGCACCCATCACCAATCGTGGACCGAGCCGTTATCGGCAGGCTACTTACTCGGTCCGACAGTCATGGGCCCTTGCCCTCGCCGCCGACGGCCCGTCGGACTACAGTCCATTTCTTAACATTCCCAGTTGGTGTCAACTTGCAGTGCCGCTCCGGCGGGTTCGAGCGTGGTCGACAGATCCAGTTTGAGGTTTCGCCCCAGTGCGCATTGCCGACTAGACCAGTAGTCGGCAAGGCCGCTCACCCCGTCGAACGGCCTGACCCTGCGGTCGATGCTCAGCTTCCAGGCATCCCGATCGTTGACTGCCGTCGCCCGGGAGAACCCTGCTGTCCAGGGCTCGCTTCTGGCCACCTCGGCCGCACGAAGCAGGCCTCAGAATCCACCAGCTGTGGGTCGCGGCCCTCGGCAAATGATCTCTCGGTCACGATTGGCCGCGCGCCTGAGTCCCCTGGAAGTCCGATCCAGTTGCGCTCCACCTGCACGGCGTGGTCCAAGAGCGCGAGCATGGCCCGTAGCTCAGGCCCACCTTCGGCGCAGTTCGCGAGGCCGGCAGGCGTCAAGCTGATCTCCTGCCGGTCCTGGATGCTGTGGAAGCACCCGCCCTCTGTGTCATAGCCGAGGATCAAGTCACGCGGAAGCTCCGCCAGCGCATCCTCGATCCGGATGTTCTTACGCCAAAGTTGCCGGTCTAGGTAGTCGAAGGTAGGCCAGTTTCCGCTCGTGACGAGATGCTCGTGTACCGCCTCCAGCAACTCGAAGCCACTGTCGCCCTTCGACCGAGGGAGTCCCTCCGGCGCCATGACGCGCATGTTCCCCACCCTCTCTAAGTCCCAACGCAGGGGGGCAGAAGGTTACCGAGCCGGGCAGACGCCTCGCACCCCCGAATCCTGCAGGCCAACGATTCGCGCAGCCGGCTGGACTCCGGCTTTCCTTAGTACGCCGACCTGTCAGCGCCTGCCCGACAGCCCGCAGGTCGTTGGCCTTCCACGGCGGCGGCATGGTCGGGTCAAGGAGGAGGTCCCACACCGCCCAGACGGACGAGTCGAAAGAATCGCTATCTGAGGCTGCAGCCCGGACCGCCCCCTGAGGAACAACCCCTAAGGGCGTAGACACGCTCGCCAGCGGGCATCGCATGGTCGTAGTGCAACGCCATCAGCCGCGAGAAGGTACCAAGTATGAGTGCAGTGAAATTCATCCTCAATGTCATCTGGTTGGTTTTCTGCGGCATTTGGATGGCTCTTGCCTATGTGCTCGCCGGAATTATCTGCTGCCTGCTTGTAATTACCATCCCATTTGCCATTGCTTCGTTTCGGATCGCCGGCTTCATCCTGTGGCCGTTCGGGCGGACCACCGTCGAGCGCCGGGACGCCGGGCCGGCGTCCTGCATCGGCAACGTGCTCTGGTTCGTCTTCGCCGGGTGGTGGCTGGCCATCGCGCACCTGGCGACCAGCATTCCGCTGTTCCTGTCGATCATCGGGATCCCGTTCGGGTGGGCGAACCTGAAGATGATCCCGATCTCGCTGATGCCGCTGGGCAAGGAGGTCGTGCCGAGCGACCAGGCGTTCGGGGTGCCGCGGTACTGATCAGGGGGTGAGGCGGGCTTCGAGGTCGCGGAGGTCCTTGGTGAGGGAGCTGCGGACCTGGCGGGACATCAGGGGGGCCGCCGGGCGGTAGTGGCGGGAGGAGTCGCCGCGGACCCGGATGCGGGCGAAGGTGCCGGACCGGGTGGGCTCGAAGGTGTAGGTCACGTGCACGGGCACGGGGGCCGGCGCGGCGACGGCTTCCGGCGGGAGGAGGATCACGCGTTCCACGGTGAGTCGAGGGGCATGGTCCCACTCTCCCGCCGGGTACCCGGGCCCGCCTCCCCGGGCGGGCCGAAGGTACTGGAAGGCCCTAGAGTCCGAGGATGCGGACGGCCAGCTCGCGCATCTCGACCTTGCGGATCTTGCCGGTGACGGTCATCGGGAACTCCTCGACCACGTGGACGTAGCGCGGGATCTTGAAGTGGGCCAGCCGCCCGGCGCAGTACTCGCGCACGGCCTCGGCGGTGAGCTGATCGGCGCCCTCGCGCATCCGGATCCAGGCCATCAGTTCCTCGCCGTACTTGGCGTCGGGGACGCCGATCACCTGGACGTCGAGGATGTCCGGGTGGGTGTGGAGGAACTCCTCGATCTCGCGCGGGTAGAGGTTCTCCCCGCCGCGGATCACCATGTCCTTGATCCGGCCGGTGATCGCCAGGTAGCCGCCCCGGTCCATCACCGCGAGGTCCCCGGTGTGCATCCAGCGGGCCGCGTCGACGGCCTCGGCGGTGCGCTCGGGCTCGTTCCAGTAGCCGAGCATGACGGAGTAGCCGCGGGTGCACAGCTCGCCGGGCTCGCCGCGCGGGACGGTACGGCCGGTGGCCGGGTCGACCACCTTGACCTCCAGGTGGGGGCCGACCCTGCCGACGGTGGAGACCCGGCGCTCGATCGAGTCGTCGGTGCGGGTCTGGGTGGAGACCGGCGAGGTTTCCGTCATGCCGTAGCAGATGGAGACCTCGGCCATGCCCATCCGGTCGATGACCTCCTTCATCACCTCGGTCGGGCAGGGCGAGCCGGCCATGATGCCGGTGCGCAGGCTGCCGAGGTCGTAGCGGGCGAAGTCCGGGTCGGCGAGTTCGGCGATGAACATGGTCGGCACGCCGTAGAGCGAGGTGCAGCGCTCGGCGGTGACGGCGGCCAGGGTGGCGCCGGGTTCGAAGGAGGGGGCCGGGATGACCATGCAGGCGCCGTGCGAGGTGGCGGCGAGGTTGCCCATCACCATGCCGAAGCAGTGGTAGAAGGGCACCGGGATGCAGATCCGGTCCTGCTCGGTGTAGTTGAGAAGCTCGCCGACGAAGTAGCCGTTGTTGAGGATGTTGTGGTGGGAGAGGGTCGCGCCCTTGGGGAAGCCGGTGGTACCCGAGGTGTACTGGATGTTGATCGGGTCGTCGGGGGCCAACTCGCCCTGGCGCTCGGCGAAGAGAGCGCGTAGAGCCGGGTCGGCCCCGCGGCCGGCCGACAGGAGGGCGTCCCAGGCGGGGCTGCCGAGCAGCACCACCCGCTCCAACTCGCGGCAGTTCGGCCGGACTTCGTCGATCATCGCGGCGTAGTCCGAGGACTTGAAGCGCTCGGCGGCGACCAGCACCCGGATCCCGGCCTGGTTCAGTACGTACTCCAACTCGTGCGCCCGGTAGGCCGGGTTGACCGTGACCAGGATCGCGCCGAGCTTGGCGGTGGCGTACTGGGTGAGGGTCCACTCGGCGCAGTTGGGCGCCCAGATGCCGACCCGGTCGCCCTTGGCGATCCCGAGCTCCAGCAGGCCGAGCGCCAGCGCGTCCACGTCGGCGGCGAGTTGGGCGTACGTCCAGCGGCGGGCGGTGGGCCGGTCGACCAGGGCATCGCGCTCGGGGAAGGCGCGCACCGCGCGGTCGAGGTTCTCCCCGATGGTGTCGCCGAGCAGCGGGACGTCCGAGGTGCCGGAGGCGTAGCTGCGCGGGGTCGGGGTGGTCGGCACGTTCTGCCTCCTGGATGACGCGATACGGCGAGGCGGGCGGCTGTGCCCGGAAGGCTACCGGCGCCGACCCGGCGGCAACCCATGATCCTCGCCACACCGGTCGGCCACCACCCCCGATCGGGGGTGGTGGTCACGTCCACGAGCGTGATCACGGCCGCCCGCCGGGGAGTCCGCTCGCCCCGGACGGACATCCGGCTCACCTTCCCTGGTTTCGAAGTCGCCAATCTCCGGTGGCCGATTTTTTGCGCTGTCCATCAGATCACCCGCCCGTACAGCGAGATCGTCCCGTGATCTAGCGTCGATCGTGCGGCGAAAAACCACCCTTGGGCGGAAAGTAAGAATAGGGTTAGGTTCTGTTCAGACCGGATCACGAACGAATCTGGCCATCCGGTCGACGGGGGGTGACCCGCCGTGGTCGCCGGATCGCGAACCCCCCGACCGGCCGCGTCCGCGGTGGCCCGGAAGCCACCCGGCCACGCCGTCCCCACCCGAACCCGAGCAGGCCAACGAACGCACACATGAATCTGGGCACCAACCCGATCCCCACCCACCGGAGGACTTCGCATGGCTGCTCTCCCCGGCCGGCCAGAGGCCTCACGCCAGTCCACCGGCGCGGCCGCTCCGGCCCGCGCCGCGGCTGCCCGACCGGCCGACGGCTGCACGACACCGACCCCGTCGGTACGCCCCACCCCGCACCGGCCCCGGCCACGGCCCGGCCGCTCCACCACCCACTCCCGGACCGCAGACGTTCCGAACGCCCATCCCAGGCCGAACGCCCATCCGAGGAATCGATTCTCCAGCGCCCGTACCAGGGCTCGGAGCGTCCACCCCGCCGCCCTGCGCGGCGAGCCCGGATCGCTCCACTCATCGGTCAATCGTGTCCGTCGACACCGGGGGGAACCGTGTCACTCGTCAACAACCATCCGTCAGTCCTCGTCGTCGAGGGGAACGTCCTGCTGCGCACCGGGCTCCAGGCCCTCCTGTGGGCCGAACCCGACCTCACCGTGCGCGCCGCCGTGGGCGGCGTGGACGAGGCACTCGCGGTCCTGGCCGGGCAGCCCGTGGACGTCGTGGTGTACGGGGCCGGCGAGTCGGTGGCCGACACCGAGCAGAGCCTGGAGCGGCTGCTCGACCGCGGCGCCCGGGTGGTCGTGCTGAGCCGGCGGGACCACCCGGGCGAGATGGAGACCTACCTCAGCTCCGGGGTGAGCGCCTACCTGGCCGAGGACGCCGCCGGGGAGTGCCTCGGCTCGGTGATCCGGGGCCTGACCTCGGACCGGGAGCGGGTGTACATCATGGCCTCCCGCTCCGGCCTCGACTGGATGGCCGGTCAGCGCGGCTGCCGGCTCTCCGGCCGGGAGCGGGAGGTCATGGGCCTGGTCGCGAACGGGCTGAGCAACTCGGCCATCGCCGGCCGGCTCTGCATCTCGCCGGGCACCGTCAAGCGCCATCTCCGGAACGTGTTCGTCAAGCTCAACGCGGTCTCCCGGATCGACGCCGTCAACAAGGCCCGGGCGGCATCCATGCTGGTCCCGGCCGGACGGACCTGACCGGCCGGCACACGGCACGGATACGGCACGGATACGGCACGGACGGTGGGACAGCCGCCGAGCGGAGCAGGGCCGGACGCGGCTCAGGCCGAACGGGCCCGCAGGCCCTGCTCCACCGCCCGCGCGGCAAGCGCCCGGAACTCCTGCCGCGCGGGCACCGTGCCGCTGAGCAGGTCGTTGTGCAGTTCCTGGAGCGGCCGCGAGGGGGAGATCCCGAGGTCCTCGTCGAGCCTGCGGTAGAGCGTGCGGTAGACCTGCAGGGCCTCGCTCCGACGCCCGGCGGCGTCCAGAGTGATCATGAGCTGCTCGTGATACCACTCGTTCAGTGGTTGATGGAACGTCAACAGCCTGAGCTCGGGGATGAGTTCTCGATGACGGCCGAGCTGCTGATCGGCCAGGATGCGGTGCTCCAGGGCGCGCAGGCGCATCTCCTCCAGGACCGCGACGTGGCCGGCCAGCGAGCCGCCCACCGGGATGTCCGCCAGGGCGGTGCCCCGCCACAGGTCCAGCGCCTGCCGCAGCCGCTGCGCGGCCGCCTCGGGCCGGCCGGCGGCCAGCAGCCGGTCCCCCTCGTGGTGCAGCCGCTCGAACTGCTGGGCGTCGAGTTCCTCCTCCTCCAGCAGCAGGACGTAGCCGGGGGCCTTGGTGAGGATGACGTCCCGGCCCAGCGGGCGGCAGAGCTTGCGCAGTTGGTAGATGTAGGTCTGCGCGGTGGTGACCACCGTCCGCGGCGGACTGCTGCCCCAGATCTCCTCGATCACGAGGCCCAGGTCGACGATCCGGTTCGCGTTCACGAGCAGGATCGCCAGCGTCCAGCGAACCTTGAGCGCTCGCGGGGTGCACGGAATTCCCTTGTCGAGGACTTCCAGCGGGCCCAGAATGTTGAACTTCACCATGCCTCCGATGTCGCCCGGTCTTCTCCTCGACCCCAGGTATATCCGGGCCTCGGCAGGGCCTCAAGAGGAACCCGCACAAGGTGGCAGCCGCGCAATTCGAAGGTGGCACCGACGCATTTCCAGAGCGGTCCGCGGAAATGTCCCGAGGGATACACCCCCCGTCGATCGACCCCCGCCGATCGGCTGGCTGATCGTCAAGTTCTGTTAGACTGCGGCCGGTTGGACACCAGATCCAGCCGACGACCCAGGCCCGAGACCCACGAGGAGAAGGACGTGCCCCGAAAGATCCGTGTTGCTCCGGTAATCCGTATGAAGACCGTAGAACTAGGGGACACACGTCTTGACAAGCGTGAACATCGGAATCCTGGCCCATGTCGACGCCGGTAAGACCAGCCTGACCGAGCGGCTGCTGCACACCGCCGGCGTCATCGACCGCGTCGGCAGCGTCGACCGCGGCGACACCCAGACCGACTCGCACGAACTCGAACGCCAGCGCGGCATCACCATCCGGTCCGCAGTGGTGTCCTTCACCGTCGGCGACGTCAAGGTCAACCTCATCGACACACCCGGCCACCCGGACTTCATCTCCGAGGTGGAGCGGGCCCTCGGCGTGCTCGACGGCGTGGTGCTCGTCATCTCGGCCGTGGAGGGCGTGCAGGCGCAGACCCGGCTGCTGATGCGCACGCTGGTGAAGCTCCGCATGCCGGTCATCCTCTTCGTCAACAAGATCGACCGCATGGGCGCGCGGTACCAGGAGCTGCTGGACGAGATCCGCACCGAGCTCACCGACACTGTCGTCCCGCTGACCAGGGTCGAAGGGCTCGGCAGCCACCAGGCACGCGCGATCGCCCGGACCGTCGGGCCGGACGACCCGGACTTCGCCGCCGAACTGGCCGACGTCCTGGCCGAGCACGGCGACGACTTCCTGGCCCGCTACCTCGACGACGAGACGTCCCTGACCGCACACGACTACACGGACGAACTCGCCCGGCAGGCCCGCCGCGCGCAGCTCTACCCGGTGCTCTTCGGCTCGGCCGTGGCCGGGGCCGGCATCGACGCGCTGGTGGACGGCATCACCAGGCTGTTTCCGGTCAATCACGGCAGCGATCGCGGCGACTCCGACAGCACGCTCCGGGGCACGGTGTTCAAGATCGAGCGCGGCTGGGCGGGCGAGAAGGTCGCCTATGTCCGGCTGCGCGGGGGCTCGCTCGGCTCGCGGGAGAAGGTGACCGCGTTCCGGCGGGACCAGCACGGCGCCATCACCGAACTGCCCGGCCGGACCACCGTGGTCGAGGTGTTCGACCGGGGCTCCGCCGTGGTGGAGACGCGGGCGCGCTCGGGGGACATTGCCAAGGTCTGGGGGCTCAAGGGCATCCGGATCGGCGACCGGCTCGGCTCCGCCGAGGGGCTGGACGGGGAGCACCTGTTCGCGCCGCCCAGCCTGGAGACCGTGATCCGCCCGTCCCGGCCCAGCGCGATGCCCGAACTCTACGACGCGCTGTTGCAGTTGGCCGACCAGGACCCGTTCATCAACGTCCGCAAGGACGACGAGGAGCAGGAGATCTCGGTCTCGCTCTACGGAGAGGTGCAGAAGGAGGTCATCGCGGCGACCCTCGCCGACGACTTCAAGCTGGACGTGGTGTTCGAGGGCACCCGGATCATCTGCGTGGAACGGCCGATCGGGGTCGGCGAGTCGGTGGAGGAGATCGACTACCGGAGCAAGACCTTCTTCTGGGCCACGGTCGGTCTGCGGGTCGAGCCCGGCGAGCCCGGCTCGGGGATCGTCTTCCGCCGCTCGGTGGAGCTCGGCTCGCTGCCGCACGCCTTCCACAAGGCCGTCGAGGAGGCCGTCCGGGCCACCCTGCAGCAGGGGCTGAACGGCTGGGAGGTGCTGGACATCCTGGTGACGCTCACCCACTCCGGGTTCGCCAGCCCGGTCAGCGCGGCGGGTGACTTCCGCAAGCTCACCCCGCTCGTGCTGATGAACGCGCTCAAGCAGGCGGGCACCCAGGTGTACGAGCCGGTGAACCGCTTCGAGGTGGAGGTGCCGGCCGAGGCCGCCAGCGCCGTCCTGCTGAACCTGGTGGAGTGCGGCGCCACCCCCGAGGCCACCCGGGGGCAGGGCAGCAGCTGCCTGGTGGAGGGGACCATCCCGGCCCGTACGGTCCAGGAGTTCGAGCAGCGGCTGCCGGGGCTGAGCCAGGGCCAGGGTGTGCTGGTCACCCGGTTCCACAGCTTCCAGCCGGTCGTCGGGGCGGCGCCGAGCCGGCGGCGGACCGACCTCAACCCGGTGGACCGTTCGGAGTACATGCTCCGGGCCTTCGGCCGGATCTGACGACACGTCACAAGGGCCCGACCACTGCTCCACGTGGTCGGGCCCTCGGCCGTCATCAGCGTCGGCGATCGGCGGCGGCGATCAGCGGCGGATCAGCGGCGATCAGTCGAACAGTGCCACCGCCCGGGTCCAACCCGCCCCCGCCCCGGCGATCTTGACCGGGAACGCCTGCACGGTGAAGCCGGTCGGCGCGGGCAGCGCGCCCAGATTCGCCAGCCGCTCGATCTGGCAGTACTCCCGCTGCCGCCCGGCGAAGTGCGCGGGCCACAGCACGGAACGGTCCCCGGTGCGCTGGAACTCGGCGAGCATGTGCGTGAACGGAGCGTCCAGCCCGAAGGCGTCCGTCCCGATGAGCCGCACGCCGAGGTCGAGCAGGAGGTTCGTCGCCTCGCCGTCCAGGCCGGCGAACCGGGTGAAGTACTCGGGAGTGCCGGCGAGTCGGTCGGCCCCGGTGTGCAGCAGCACGATCTCCCCGGGGTCGGGGCGGTGGCCGATCTCGTCGAAGGCACGCCGCAGCCGGTCGGCGCCGATCGTCCCGACCCCGGAGTCGGTGAGGTCGAGGCGAACGCCCGGTCCGATGAACCACTCCAGCGGCAACTCGTCGATGTGGCGCGGCACTCCGTACGCGGCCTTGCTGCCGTAGTGCGAGGGCGCGTCGACATGGGTGCCGGTGTGGGTGGTCAGGGTCAGGGTGTCCAGCGAGAGCATCTCGCCGTCCGGCAGCTCCGCGACGTCGAACTCCAGGCCGTGGTTGCGGAGCATGCCCTCGGCCATGTGGTGCGCGGCCTCGGCCGGAGTCAGCACCTCGTGCCGGATGCCGTCCACCTCCCAGGCGTCGGCGTCGATCGTCGAGGAGAGGTCAATGAGGCGCATGCGCGGCTCCCTCCGGCAGCAGGGCGCAGGCCCGTAGGACGTCGAGGTAGCGGTCCGGCCCGTGGTCCCGCGCCGCGAGGTGGCCGTCCGGCCGGATCAGCAGGAACTCCCCCGGCGCCAGAGCGAGTTCGCGGCGCAGCGTGCCGTCGGGGTCGGGCAGCTCGCCCGGTCCGCCGGGGTCGGCCACCGTACGGACCGCTACGGCCGCACCGAACAGCCGCTCCAACCGGGCGAGTTGCTCCCGGTGTCCGGTGTGCCCGGCGGCCGCCGGGGTGGCGAGCAGGGTCCAGCGGGCGTCGGCGAGTTCGGCGCAGAGCGCGGACCAGCCGGGGTGCCGGGCGGCCGTCCGGGCGTCGCAGCCGACCCGGTCGCCGGGGGCGGGCCGCCCGGCCGGGGCGGCGGCCGGGCGGGTGAGCGGGCTGTCGGGGTAGGCCAGGGCGAGCCCGCAGAAGCCGCGGATCATCCGGCCCTCGACCTTGCGCCGCAGCGGCGTGATCCGGCGCAGCACCGCTGTGCCCACGGTGAGCAGGGCCGGGGCCAGCGCGGTGCGCAGCGAGACCAGGGCGGTGGCCGTACGGGTGGAGCGCAGCAGCACGGCTCCGGTGGGGACGCGCTCGGCGTCGTAGCTGTCGAGGAGAGCGGGGCCGGCGTGGCCGCGGATCACGTCGGCGAGCTTCCAGGCGAGGTTGTGGGCGTCCTGGATGCCGCTGTTCATGCCCTGGCCGGAGGCCGGGCTGTGGACGTGGGCGGCGTCCCCGGCGAGGAAGCAGCGCCCCTCGCGCATCCGGGTGATCTGGCGCTGCTGGACGGTGAAGACGGACAGCCAGGTGGGGGTGCCGACCTCGACGGGGCGGCCGAGCGCCCGGCCGATCTTCCCGGCCAGGCGGCGGCGGACGAGTTCCGGGTCCTCGGCCCCGTCGGTGTCCACCGTGTCCACCACCCGCCATTTGCCGGGCTCGGGGAACGGGACGAGCAGCAGGGTGCCGGGCTCGGTGTGCAGCAGGTGGTTGCTGTCCGCCGGGAGAACGGTGTCGAGGGTGGCATCGGCGTCGAGGGTGACGTCGGCGTTGAGCCAGACCTGGGTGGAGTCCCCGATCAGGCGCATGCCGAGCTGCTTGCGCACGGTGCTGCGGCCGCCGTCGGCCCCGATCAGCCAGGGGACCGCCGTCTCCTCGATCCGCCCGTCGGCGTGCCGGAGGGTGACGAGCGCGGAGTCGGACCCGGGGCGTACGGCGGTGAGTTCGACGCCCCACTCGACGGGAACGCCGAGTTCGGCGGTGCGCTCGCGCAGCACCCGCTCGGTGACCACCTGGTCGACCATCAGGCTGAACGGGTAACGGGTGGGCATGGAGCGGTAGTTGGTGTCGAAGCGGATGAGGGTGCGGCCGCGCCGGTGCATGGTGAAGTGGGTGACCCGCCGGCCCAGCGGCAGCAGCCGGTCCAGGGTGCCCATCTGGTCGAGCACCTCCATGGTCCGGGCGTGTACCGCCAGGGCCCGGCTGCTGGTGGCCGGGCCGGGGGCGGCGTCGACCAGCCGGACGGGGATGCCGCGCCGCGCGAGTTCGTGGGCCGCGGTGAGGCCGACCGGGCCGGCTCCCGCGATCAGGACGGCCGGGGCGAGGTCAGCCACGGCGCTCCTCGGCGAAGCGCTTGGCGAGGCCGAGGGTGGCGCGGCTGTTGCCGCCGGCGGCGTCGCGGATGAAGCGGCGGGCGGTGGCGGTGGTGGCGTCCGGGCCGAGGACGGTGGGGATGGCCTCGGGGTTGAGGACGACGGCGTGCCAGGAGGTGACCCGTACGCCGTGCGCGGTCGGCTCGACGGTCCAGCGGCCGGTGTGCGCGGCCATCATGGAGGGGGTGCGCAGCTGCTTGTAGGCGATGCCGGTGTCCGGGAAGCAGATCCGGACGGACTCGGTGGTGTGCTCGGAGCCGTCGGCGGTGCGGGTGTCCATGGCCATGTGCTGGACGCCGCCGGCCTCCTCGCGCAGGTCGAGCCGGGCGACGTGGGGCAGCCGGGCGGGCCAGGCGCGGGCGTCCTGGAGGAAGTCGTAGACGGTCTGCGGGGCCGCGTCGACCAGGACCGAGTCCTCGAACTCGAATTCCAGCTCGGTGAGGCGGTTCCAGCGTTCGGCGAGGTCCTTGATGTTGCCGAGTTCGCTGCGGCTGTTGCGATCGGTCGCCTCGGTGATCCAGCGCAGGCCCTGCGGGTCGTCGTCGAGGGCGCTGAACTCGTGGGTGAGGGTGAGGGTTGCGCCGCCCTCGCGGCCGCCCACCCGCCACTCCCCCGCCATCGAGGCGACCGGGGGCGAGGAGACCTCCTGGCGGAAGCGGATCCGGCGCAGCTCGGCGTCGAGCTCGCGGCGGGAGGTCCAGTGCTTGACCTCGCCGTTGGCCCGGGCCCAGATCCGCAGGCGTTCGGCGCCGGGCGCGAGTTCCTCGCGCTCGACGTGCAGGGTGGGGGCGAAGCGCCGCGGCCAGGCCGGGGCGTCGGCGATGACGGCGTAGACGACGTCGGCGGGGGCGTCGATGTCGATCGAGTGGGTGGTGTGCTGGGTGGAGGCCATGGGTCGGACCGGCCCTTTCCGTCGGCGGGGTGAGTTCGGCAGGGTGAGCTCCGCCGGTGAGTCGGGCGGAGTGCGTGGGGTGCGGCTGCGGCTCAGTAGATGCCGAGGCCGCCGCAGACGTTGATCGCCTGCGCGGTGATCGAGGCGGCGGCGGGCGTGGTCAGGTAGTCGACCATCCCGGCGACCTCGTCGGCGGTGGAGTAGCGGCCGAGCGGGATCTTCTGCTCGAAGCGCGCGCGCACGTCCTCCTCGGTGGTGTCCCAGGTCGCCGCGTACGCCTGGCGGACCCGGACGGCCATCGGGGTCTCGACGTAGCCGGGGCAGACCGCGTTGACCGTGGTGCCGGTGTGGGCGAGTTCCTTGGCGAGCGCCTTGGTGAAGCCGATGACGCCGGCCTTGGACGCCGAGTACGGGGCGCCGAGCGGGACGCCCTGCTTGCCGCCGGTGGAGGCGACGGTGATGATCCGTCCGTGGCCGGCCGCCTCCATGCCACCGGTGGTGAGGACCTCGCGGGTGACCCGGAAGACGCTGGTGAGGTTGGTGTCGAGCACGTCCTGCCACAGCTCGTCGGTGATGGTGGAGGTGACGCCGCCGCCGTTGCGTCCGGCGTTGTTGACCAGCACGCCGATCGGGCCGAAGCGCTCCACCGCCGTCCGGACCGCCCTCCGGACGTCCTCCGGGGAGCGGACGTCGGCCGCGACGCCGTCCACCTCCAGGCCCTCGCCGCGCAGTCGGGCGACCGTCTCGGCGACGCCCTGCGCGGTGCGGGCGCAGATGAAGACGCGCAGCCCGCGCCGGGCCAGCCGCTCGGCGCCGGCCAGTCCGATGCCGCTGGTCGCGCCGGTCACCAGGGCGACGTCGCCGGTTGTCACGGTGGTCATCGCATCGATCTCCTGTCTCGCTCACGAGTCGCGGGCCCGGGCGGGCCGCACGGGTACAGGGCCGACCCTGCCGGTCCGGCTTCGACTGCGGTTCGAGCGCGCCGGACGAGAAGAGCGCTCCAACGGGAGTCGAAGCGGGGGTGGGAGCGTCGGCGCTGCCCGACCCACCAACAACCCGAGGAGGCCCGGGACATGACCGGATCGCTCTACGAGGAGGTCCAGCACTTCTACGGCCGGCAGATGCGCCATCTGGACGAGGGCGAGGTCACCGAGTGGGCCGCGACCTTCACCGAGGACGGCGTGTTCGCCGCCAACGCCCGCCCGCACCCGCAGGAGGGCCGCGCCGCGATCGAGCAGGGCGCCCGCGAGGCCGCGCAGCGCCTGGCCGCCGCCGGCGTCCGGCACCGGCACTGGCTGGGGATGCTGGAGGTCGCCGAGCAGCCGGACGGCCGGGTGCTGGCCAAGACCTACGCGCTGATCGTCGCGACGCCCGAGGGCGGCTCGGCCGCCGTGCACCTGAGCTGCCGCTGCGAGGACCGACTCGTGCGGGTGGACGGCGAGTTGAAGGTCCAGCACCGTCAGGTCCACCGGGACGACCTGCCCGCCTGAGAGGAGGCCACCGTGGACCTCCCACGGGACAGTACGACCGTCGGTGCGCCGCTCGGCGTGGTGGCGGAGCTGATCGGCGGCCCCCGGATCGACGACCTGCTCCGCCGCGCGGCCCGGCGGACGCCGCGTCACCCGGCCCTGGTGGCCGACGGCCAGGTGCTCGACCACACCGCGCTGGACGCCCGGGTGAGCGACTGCGCCGAGGCCCTGCGCGCCGCCTTCGGCGGTCCTGGCACGGTGGTCGCGATCGCCGCCGAGCTGACCGTCGAGTTCGCGGTCACCTTCCTGGGCATCTCCCGCTCCGGGAACACCAGCGCGATGTTCAACCCGCTCGTCCCGGACGACACCCTGGTGCACGTCCTCAACTCCTGCGGTGCCCGGGCGGCCGTGCTGTCGCCCCGGATGCACCGACGGATCCTGGCGCTGCGTCCCCGGTTGCCGCTGCTGCGGCGGCTGGTGGTGACCTCCGACGCCGGTGACGGCACGCCCGTCCTGGACGCGCTGGGGCGCGTCGCCGTCCCGGCCGACGAGGTGGTGGAGACCGCCTGTCTGCAGTTCACCAGCGGCACCACCGGCTCGCCGAAGACCGTCCGGCTGAGCCACCGCAACCTGCTGGTGAACGCGGCGCAGTCGGCGCACGCCCACCGGCTGGCGGCGGACTCCGTCTCGCTCAACAACCTGCCCTCCTTCCACCTGATGCACCTGAACACCGCGCTGGCGGTCGGCGCGACCCACGTGCTCTGCCCGGAGGAGGACCGCGCGGCGCTGGTGGAGCTGGCCCGCTCCTGGCGGGCCTCGCACCTGTACAGCCTGCCGGTGCGGCTGTCCCGCCTCGCCGGGGACGAGCGGCTGCCCGGCTTCCGGATCCCGTCCCTGCGGGCGGTGCTCTCCGGGGGCTCGGCGCTGCCGCCCCGCACGACGACCGCGCTGCAGGAGCACTTCGGGGTCCCGGTGGTCCAGGGCTACGGCCTCGCCGAGACCTCGCCGTCGACCCACTTCGACCTGCCGGAGGGGCCCACCGTCGGCTCCAGCGGCCCGCCGGTGGCCGGGACGGCCTGCCGGATCGTGGACGTGCGCACCGGCGCGGTGCTGCCGGTGGGCGAGCGCGGCGAGATCCAGGTCCGGGGCCCGCAGCTGATGCTGGGCTACCTGGGCGACGGACCCGCCGACGCCGTCGACCCGGACGGCTGGTTCCGCACCGGGGACGTCGGCCGGATCGACGACTCGGGCCGGCTGTTCGTCGTCGACCGGATCAAGGACGTCTTCAAGTGCGACAACTGGCTGGTGTCGCCGACCGAGATCGAGCGGGTGCTGATGCGGCACCCGGCCGTCGCCGACTGCGTGGTCTTCGACCAGCCCGACGAGCTGAGCGGGGCCGTCGCCGTCGGACTGGTCGTGCCGCACGGCGAGGACGTCGACCCGACCGCGCTCGCCGAGTTCGCGAACGCCAGGCTCCCCTACTACGAGCACCTGAAACAGCTGCGGCTGGTGGAGAGCATCCCGCGCTCCGCCACCGGCAAGGTTCAGCGGCGCGAGCTGCGCGACCGGCTGTTCGGCTCCCGGTAGAACCGGCTCCCTGTCAACCCGCACCATCACTGGAGGAACACCGTGTTCACCTTCATCAACCGCTTCACCGTCACCGGGGACGTCGCCGAGTTCGAGGCGCTCGTCGGGGAGATCAGCGACTTCATGAGTGGCCAGGCCGGCTTCCGCTCGCACCGGCTGTACCGGTCGGCCGCGGACGCCTCGGTGTACGTGGAGACCGCCGAGTGGGACGACGCGGCCTCGCACAGGGCGGCGACCGCCTCGCCGGAGTTCCGTACCCGGGTCGGCACGGTGATGGGCCTCGCCAAGGCCGAGCCCGCCCCGTTCGACCTGATCGCCCAGCACGGCGCCTGAGAGGAGCGAACCGTGACGAAGAGTGGTGAGAAGATCCCGCAGTCGGTGGTCCAGCTGCGCGAGCTGGGCCTGAGCGCGGCCGGCGCGGCCGCCGTCCGGGCGGCGGCCCGGCTGGGCCTGGCCGACGCGCTGGGCGAGCAGCCCGCCGACGCCGCCGGGCTGGCCCGGGCCGTGAACGCCGACCCGGACACCCTGCGGCGGCTGCTGCGCGCGCTGACCTGCTACGGCGTGTTCGCCGAGCGGCCCGACGGCCGGTACGTGCACACCGACGCCTCCCGGCTGCTGCGCGAGGACACCCCGCGCAGCCTCAAGGACATGGTGCTCTGGGGCACCGAGCCGTGGACCTGGGAGCTGTGGGGCCACCTCGACGAGGCGGTGCGCACCGGCAAGGCCGTCTTCCCCGAACTGCACGGGATGGACTTCTTCGACCACCTGCACGCCCACGCGCCGGAGTCGGCGGCCGTCTTCGACCGGGCGATGACCCAGTCCAGCCGGCTCTCCGCGCTCGCGCTGGCCGACCGGCTGGAACTGAGCGGGGTCGGCACGGTGGTGGACGTCGCCGGTGGCCAGGGGCACGTCCTCGCCACGCTGCTGGAGCGCCACCCCGGGCTGCGCGGCACGCTGCTGGACCTTCCCGAGGTGGTGGCCGGGGCCGACCCGCGGCTGCGGCCGGGCGGCGCGCTGGCCGGGCGCGCGACGCTGCTGGGCGGCGACTGCCGGCACGAGATCCCGGTGACGGCGGACGTCTACCTGCTGAAGAACATCCTGGAGTGGGACGACGAGAGCACCGTCCTGACCCTGCGCAACGTGGTCCGGGCGGCCGCGCCGGGCAGCCGGGTGATCGTGGTGGAGAACCTGGTGGACGGCAGTCCGGAGCTGCGGTTCACCACGGCGATGGACCTGCTGCTGCTGCTCAACGTCGGTGGCCGCAAGCACACCGAGGCCGGCCTGGTCTCGCTGATCGAGCAGGCGGGCCTGACCGACGCCAAGGTGCGCCCGGTCAACTCCTACCTGCACCTGGTGGAGAGCGTGGTGCCCGAGCGGACGGGCTGAGCGGCCCGCCGCCCGCCCACGGCCGCTGCCCCCGGACCCGTCCGGGGGCAGCGGCCGTCCGGCTGCCGGTCCCGGACAGCGCGCTTCCCCGAGGATCCCGGAAAGCCCGACACCCCGTCCGTCCCGGACAGCGCGGTGCCCGTCCGGCCCCGGACAGCACGGCGCCCCGCCGGCGCACGCCGGCGGGGCATGGGGACGGGGGTCTCAGCAGCCCTCGGCGAGCCGCTTCACCGCCTGCTCGACCCGCTCGTCGGTCTCGGTGACGGCCACCCGGACGTGCCGGGCGGCCGCGGCGCCGTAGAACTCCCCGGGCGCCACCAGGATGCCGAGGTCGGCCAGCGCGCCGACGGTCGTCCAGCAGCGCTCGCCCCTGGTCGCCCAGAGGAACAGCGCACCGTTCGAGTGCTCGATCCGGAACCCCGCGTCCACCAGCGCCGCCCGCAGCAGCCCGCGCCGCCGGGCGTAGCGCTCCCGCTGCTGCGCCAGGTGGGAGTCGTCGCCGAGCGCGGCCACCATGGCGGCCTGGATCGGGGCGGGCACCATGTGGCCGGCGTGCTTGCGCACCTCCAGCAGCGTCGCGACGACGTCCGGGTCACCGGCGACGAAGCCCGCACGGTAGCCGGCCAGGTTGGCGCGCTTGGACAGCGAGTGCACCGCCAGCACGCCCCGGTGGCTGCCGCCGCTGACCTCGGGGTGCAGCACCGAACGGGTCTCGCCCGCCCAGACGTGGTCCAGGTAGCACTCGTCGTTGACCACCAGGGTGCCGCGCTCGCGCGCCCAGTCGACGATCGCGCGCAGCTCGGCGGTGCCGAGGACCCGGCCCTCGGGATTGGACGGGGAGTTCAGCCACAGCAGCCGCGGCGCGGGGCCACGGTAGCTCTGCGGCGAATCCGTCCGGACGAACCTGGCGCCCGCCAGCCGGGCGCTCACCTCGTAGGTGGGGAAGGAGAGTTCGGGCGCGAGGACGACGTCGCCGGGGCCCAGGCCCAGCATGGTGGGCAGCCAGGCGATCAGCTCCTTGGTGCCGACCGCCGGGATCACCGCCGCCGGCTCGACGGTCACGCCCTCGCGGCGCAGCAGCCAGGCCGCGGCAGCGGCCCGTAGCGCGGGCGTGCCCTCGGTCGAGGGGTAGCCGGGCGCGTCGGCGGCGGCGGCCAGGGCCGCGCGCACGGCCGCCGGGGTCGGGTCGACCGGGTCGCCGAGGGCCAGGTTGACCAGCCCGTCGGGGTGGGCGGCCGCGCGCCTGCGGTAGGGGAACAGGACGTCCCAGGGGAACTTCGGCAGCCGCCCGATCATGCCCGCACCCCGCTGCCCACGTTGCGTGCCAGCGGCGGCGCCTGGCAGTCCGAGTCGATGCCCCAGGAGACGATCCGCTCCGGGGTGATCCGGATCAGCTCGTCGTCGACGTGCGGCAGGACCGCCTTGCCGCCGCTCGGCAGCGCCACCGCGGTGCCCCGGATCTCGATCCCGCGGACGATCCAGCGCTCCGCGTCCAGGACGTCGTCCACCACCAGCGACACCTGCGGATGCGCCTGCACGTGGCGGTACTTGAGGCTGCGGGCCATGCCGCGCCCGGTCACGTCGACGGTGCCCAGTTCGGCGTTGTGGTGGAAACCCAGCGGAACGACGTGCGGCTGGCCCCGCCCGTCCACGGTGGCCAGACGGGCGAGCGGCTGCGAGGCCAGGTAGGCGGCCTCGTTCGCGGTGAATGGCATGGCTGTCCTCAGGGTCCGTGGGGTCGGTGGGGTCGGGGCCTCTCTCCGGGGCCACCGCCGACGCTAGGCGGCCCGCTTCGAGCCGCCTTGGGGCCGATCGGCCTGCTCGGGGGCCTCCGCTGGATCCCGGCTCGAAGTCCGGCTGCCACCGTGAGCCCGTCGTACCGGACCGAGATCGGAGGTCGCGTTGGACTGCGATGTGGTGGTGGCGGGAGCGGGGCCGACCGGCCTGATGCTCGCCTGCGAACTGGCGCTGGGCGGAGCCCGGGCGGTGGTGGTGGAGCGGCGCCGGGAGCCGGAGAAGCACTCCAAGGCCATGGGCATGCAGGGCCGCACCGTGGAACTGCTCGAACTGCGCGGGCTGCTCGACCGTTTCAAGGAGGGCGCGGGCGTGCTCCAGGGCGGCAACTTCGCCAGCCTGGGCGTGCCGATGCGGTTCGAGGAGTTCGACACCCGCCACCCGTACGTGCTGCTGGTGCCCCAGCTGCGCACCGAGGAACTGCTCGCCGAGCGGGCCCGCGAACTGGGCGTACGGATCGTGCGCGGCTCGGCCGTCACCGGCTTCGCCCAGGACGAGGACGGGGTCACCGTCGAGACCGGGACCGGCCCGCTGCGGGCCCGCTACCTGGTCGGCTGTGACGGCGGCGGCAGCACCGTCCGCAAGGCCGCCGGGATCGGCTTCACCGGCCAGGACCCGCACATGTACGCGCTCATCGGCGACATGCGCTTCAGCGGCGAGCTGCCGCGCGGCGAGGGCCTGGGGCCGATGCGCCCGGTGGGCCTGCTCAACCCCGGACGACGGTCCTGGTTCGGTGCCTTCCAGCACCAGCCGGGCGTCTACCGGGCGACGGTCGCCTGGTTCGACGAGCCCTTCCCGGACCGGAACGCCCCGGTCACCGAGGAGGAGATGCGTGCCGCGCTGATCGAGCACACCGGCGGCGACCACGGAATGCACGACGTCACCTGGCTCTCCCGGCTCACCGACGTCTCCCGGCTCGCCGACTCCTACCGGCGGGGCCGGGTGCTGCTGGCCGGCGACGCGGCGCACGTCCACCTGCCGGCCGGCGGCCAGGGGCTCAACCTCGGCTTCCAGGACGCCGTCAACCTCGGCTGGAAGCTCGCCGCCGTGGTGCGCGGCCACGGCACCGAGGACCTGCTGGACAGCTACGGGAGCGAGCGCCGCCCGATCGCCGACGGCGTGGTGCGCAACACCCGCACCCAGGCCGTACTGATCGACCCGGACCCCCGGTACGAGGCGCTGCGCCGGACCTTCCGCGAGCTGATGGCCCTGCCCGACACCAACCGGTACATCGCCGGCCTGCTCTCCGGCTTCGACGTCGCCTACGGCACCGGCGGCCACCCGCTGGTCGGGAGGCGGATGCCGGACGCCGAGCTGCTCACCGCCGACGGCCCGCGGCGGATCAGCGGCTGCTTCGCCGAGGCCCGCGGCCTGTTGCTGCTCCCCGAACCGGCCCCGGCGGCCTCGCCGCTGGCCGCCTGGGCGGACCGGGTGGACACCCTGACCGCCAAGTCGGGCGGGCCGGAGCCGGCCACCGCGTACCTGGTCCGCCCGGACGGCTACGTGGCCTGGGCCGGCGACCCGGCCCGCCACCAGGAGCTCCACGACGCCGCGACCACCTGGTTCGGCGCGGCGGCCTGACCACCCCGACCCACCGAGAAAGGACGCACCGTGACCTCGTCCACCGAAAGCCCCGCCGCCCGCGCGCGCCGGATCGTCGCCCTCAACACCGCCTACTTCCAGGCGAAGGCGCTGCAGAGCGCGGTCGAGCTCGGCCTCTTCGAGCTGCTGGCCGAGCGCTCCGCCGACGTCGAGCGGATCCGCGCCGAACTGGGCGTCCGGCACCGGCTGTTCAAGGACTACCTGGACGCCCTGGTCGGCCTCGACCTGCTGGAGGAGCGGGACGGCCGCTACCGGTCCTCCTCGCTCGCCCGGGAGTTCCTGCTGCCCGGCCCCGCCTACCTGGGCGGCACCTCCCGCCAGCACGCCCGGCTGCACTACCACGCCTGGGCGCAGCTGACCGAGGCGCTGCGCGACGGCAAGGCCAAGTCGGCCGTGGCCGCGCAGGGCCAGCTGGCCTACCCCAAGCAGTACGAGGACCTCGACCGCGCCCGGCAGATCCACCTGCACATGGACGCCCACAACGGCTTCACCGGCGACGAGTTGGCGCGCGGAATCGACTGGGTCCGGTACTCCTCCTTCGTGGACGTCGGCGGCGGGCGCGGCAACGTCGCGTCCCGGATCGCCACCGCCCACCCGCACCTGCGCGGCGCGGTCTTCGACCTGCCGGCGCTGCGCCCGCTCTTCGACGAGCTGGTGGCCTCGGCCGGCACCGCCGACCGGGTGGCCTTCCACGGCGGCGACTTCTTCGCCACCGACCTGCCGGAGGCGGACGTGGTGATCTTCGGCCACGTCCTGCCGGACTGGCCGGTCGAGGAGCGCGGGGAGCTGCTGCGCCGGGCCCACAAGGCGGTGCGCCCGGGCGGTCTGGTGGTGCTGTACGACGCGATGATCGACCCGGAGGAGCGGGACCCGCAGGTGCTGCTGCAGCGGATCAACCACACCATGATCCGGGACGAGGCCGGGGCCTACTCGCTCCAGGAGGCGCGCGCCTACCTGGAGGAGGCCGGCTTCACCGTCGACCGGATCACCCCGTCCGACACGATCACCCGCGACCACATCGCGATCGGCGTCAAGTCCGCCTGAACCGGAGGGAGTTCGACATGACGGAGCACCAGTCCCCGCAGCCGTACGACGTCGTCGTGATCGGCAGCGGCCTGTCCGGCACCATGCTCGGCGCGATCCTCGCCAAGCACGGCTTCCGGATCATGCTGCTCGACGGCGCCCACCACCCCCGCTTCGCCGTCGGCGAGTCGACCATCGGGCAGACCCTGGTCGTCCTGCGGCTGATCTCGGACCGGTACGGGGTGCCGGAGATCGCCAACCTGGCGAGCTTCCAGGACGTCCTGGCGAACGTCAGCAGCGCGCACGGGCAGAAGAGCAACTTCGGCTTCATGTTCCACCGGGACGGCGAGGAGCCGGACCCGCACGAGACCAGCCAGTTCCGCATCCCCGCGATCGTCGGCAACGCGGCCCACTTCTTCCGCCAGGACACCGACGCCTACATGTTCCACGCCGCGGTGCGCTACGGCTGCGACGCCCGGCAGTACTACCGAGTGGAGAACATCGAGTTCGACGACGCCGGGGTCACCGTGTCCGGCGCGGACGGCAGCACCGTCCGGGCCCGCTACCTGGTCGACGCGAGCGGCTTCCGCTCGCCGCTGGCACGGCAGTTGGGGCTGCGCGAGGAGCCCAGCCGGCTCAAGCACCACGCCCGCTCGATCTTCACCCACATGGTCGGGGTGGACGCGATCGACGACCACGTGGACACGCCGGCCGAGCTGCGCCCGCCGGTGCCGTGGAACGACGGGACGATGCACCACGTCTTCGAGCGCGGCTGGATGTGGGTCATCCCGTTCAACAACCACCCCGGGGCCACCAACCCGCTGTGCAGCGTGGGCATCCAGCTCGACGAGCGGACCTACCCGGCCCGGCCGGACCTGACGGCCGAGCAGGAGTTCTGGTCCCACGTGGAGCGCTTCCCTGCGGTGCAGCGGCAGTTGAAGGGCGCCCGCAGCGTGCGCGAGTGGGTCCGGACGGACCGGATGCAGTACTCCTCGACCAGGACGGTCGGCGAGCGCTGGTGCCTGATGTCGCACGCGGCCGGCTTCATCGACCCGCTGTTCTCCCGGGGCCTGTCCAACACCTGCGAGATCATCAACGCGCTGTCCTGGCGGCTGATGGCCGCGCTGCGCCAGGACGACTTCGCCGTGGAGCGCTTCGCCTACGTGGAGCGGCTGGAGCAGGGCCTGCTGGACTGGAACGACAAGCTGGTCAACAACTCCTTCGTGTCCTTCTCGCACTACCCGCTGTGGAACTCGGTGTTCCGGATCTGGGCCTCGGCCAGCGTGATCGGCGGCAAGCGCGTCCTCAACGCGCTGACGAAGACCAAGGAGACCGGCGACGACCGGTACTGCCAGGCGCTGGACGACAACCCGTACCCGGGCCTGTGGTGTCCGCTGGACTTCTACAAGGAGGCCTTCGACGAGCTCACCGAGCTGTGCGAGGCGGTGGACGCGGGGCGCACGACGGCCGAGGAGGCCGCGGCGGTGGCGGAGCGGCGGGTGCGCGAGTCGGACTGGATGCTGCCCGCGCTGGGTTTCAACGACCCCGACACCCACCACATCAACCCGACCGCGGAGAAGATGATCCGGATCGCGGAGTGGGCCACCGACCACCCCCGCCCGGAGATCCGGGACCTGCTGGCCGCCAGTGCCGAGGAGGTCAGGGCGGCGATGCGGGTCAGGCCGTAACGACGGCAGTGGCGAGGGCCGCGTCCGGGGAGCGCTTCCCCCGGACGCGGCCCTCGCCGTTTCGAGGCCCTATCCCTCGGCCGCCAGGGTCAGCGCCGCCGTCCGCGGGTCCTCCTCGACCGGCCAACGGGCGTAGGAGCGGCGCCAGTACATCAGCGGGCTGGACGCCTCGGGCCGGGGGCCGCCGGCCAGTACGGCTCCGAGCACGATGGTGTGGTCGCCCGCCTCGACGGCCGCGGCGACCCGGCACTCGGCGTGCGCGACCACGTCGGCCGGCATCACCGGCAGGCCGCCGGCACTGCCGGGCTCCCACCGGACGTCCCGGAAACGGTCGTCCACCGGTGCGGCGAACCGCGCGGAGGTGGACTCGCCGCCGCCGCGCAGCACGTTGACGGCGAACTCACCGCGCTCCAGCAGGGCGTCGAGCACCCGGCTGCCCCGGTTGATGCAGACCAGCAGCAGGGGCGGGGTCTTGGAGACGCTGCACGCGGCGGAGCAGGTCAGCCCGTACGGCTCCCCGTCCGGGCCCAGGGTGGTCACCACGGTCACCCCGGTGGGCAGCGCGCCCATGATGGACAGGAAGGTCGGGCCGTCCACCAGGTCGGGTCCCAGGTCCAGCGGCAGGGGCAGGGGTACGGGGGGCATCGGTCCTCCACTCTCGGCGGGTCGGTGCCCCCATGCTCGCGGGACGCTTTCGAGCCGGCGCCGGGCCGCCGTCGGGTGGCGCGGGAGCGGAAAGCGCGCACCCCCGGCACGGGGGTGACCGGGGGTACGCGGTTCAGGGGGTGCGGGTGCGCGCTTTCACTCCTCGTCGCGCAGCTCCCGCAGCGGGAAGGTGAGCACGAAGCCCACCGCCAGGATCAGTCCGCCGACCAGGAACATGGTGCCGAAGCCCGAGGCGAAGGCGTCGACCGCCGAGGCCGTCAGCCCGCCGGTGGAGTCCGGGTCGGACAGCGCCTGGCGCACCGCCTCGTCCGGGTTCGCGCCGCCCAGCCGGCCGGCGGCGACGCCGAACAGCACCGACATGAAGACCGCGGCGCCGGTGGTGCCGCCGAGCTGCCGGAACAGACCGGAGGCGGCGTTGGCCACGCCCAGCTCGGACTTGGGCGCCGAGCTCTGGATGGCCAGGGTGATGACGGTCTGCGAGAGCCCGATGCCGAAGCCCAGCCAGGCCGCGATCAGCACGATCACCCACAGCGGGGTGTCCGCCCCGGTGGCGGAGAGCGACAGCAGCGCGCCGGCCATCGAGCCGAGGCCCGCGATCGCCGGCTTCTTGTACCGGTTCCGCTTCTTGATGATCTTGGCGCAGATCGTCTGGGAGACGATCGCCCCGGTCATCACCGGGATGATCACCAGCCCGGCGACGGTGGCACTGCGGCCCTGCACCAGCTGCAGGAACAGCGGCAGCGTCGAGACCGTACCGAAGATGCCGACCCCGATGGTGAAGTTGACGGCGGTGGCCGCGGTGATCCCGCCGCGCCGGAACAGCCGCAGCGGCACCATCGCCTCCAGTCCGCGGGCCCGCTCGGCGAGCACGAAGAGCACCAGGCCGACCACCGAGACCGCCAGCAGCGCCAGCGAACGCGCCGATCCCCAGCCCCAGTTGAGGCCCTCCTCGGCGACGATCAGCAGCGGCACCAGGCACAGCGCCAGGGTGAGCGCGCCGCGGTAGTCGATCGGGTGGTCCACCCGCTGGTGCGGCAGGTCGAGCGCCTTGAGCACACTGAGCAGCGCGACCAGGCCGAGCGGCAGGTTGATCAGGAACGCCCAGCGCCAGCCCGTGATCCCGAGGATCTCGCCGGCGCCCGCGAACAGGCCGCCGACCAGCGGGCCGAGCACGCTGGCCGCCACCCAGGCCATCATCAGGTACGAGAAGTAGCGCCCGCGCTCGCGCACCGGGGCGAGGTCGGCGATGACGGCCGTGGGCAGCGACATCAGCCCGGCGCCGCCGAAGCCCTGGACCACGCGGGCGACGGCCAGCGTCTCCATCGAGTTCGCCATGGCGCAGGCCGCCGAGCCGATGATGAAGACCACGATCGCCGCGAGGTAGAGCGGCTTGCGCCCGTAGATGTCGGACAGCTTGCCGTAGAACGGCATCGCGATCGTGGAGCTGACCAGGTAACCGGTGATCACCCAGGCCTGGACGGTCTGCCCGTGCAGCTGGTCGCCGATCGCGCGCAGCGCGGTGGAGACGATGGTCTGGTCGAGCGCGGCGAGCAGCACGGCCAGCAGCAGTCCGGACAGCGCGGTGATGATCTGCCGGTGCGTGAAGCCGGCCGGGCCGCCGGACTGGTCCGCGGCGGCCTCGTCGGTCTGCGAGGCGGCGTTTGCCATTCCTGTTTCTCCCACGAATCGACAAGGTCTTGTCGAGTTGAGAGTAGTGGGGGACCCTGCGGAATGACAAGTTCTTGCCGAAATCCCTCCTGGGCGGCGACTAGGCTGCCCTCCATGACCGACCTCTCCCCCACGGCCGAGACCTTGAGTGACATCACCACCGAACTGTTCGCCGTCAACGGAGCCCTGCTGCGCGCGGGCGACGCGCTGTCCGCCCGCTTCGGGCTCACCTCCGCGCGCTGGCAGGTCCTCGGCCTGCTGGCCGAGGGGCCGCAGAGCGCCGCGCACCTGGCGCGCGAGCGCGGGCTGCGCCGACAGGCCGTCCAGCAGACCGTGGTCAAGCTGGTCGAGGAGGGCCTGGTCAGCACCTCCCCCAACCCGGCCGACCGGCGGGCCCCGCTGGTCTCGCTGACCGCGAAGGGGGCCGACGCGCTCGCCCGGATCGAGCCCGCCGAACGGCTGTGGATGGAACACCTCGCCGACGGCCTGGACCCGGACGACCTGAAGGCCACGCTGCGGCTGCTGCGTGGCCTTCGGGCGGTGCTGGCCGAGGGGCTCCCCCCGGCGGCGGGCGGCGGCGCGGACGCCGCCGCCGTCACAGCTCCAGCGTGACCTCGTACTCGGCGAGCCAGGAGTTGAGCCACAGCACCAGCTCCAGGCTGCCCCGGTCGTAGGGCCGGCTCACCGGGCCGGTCGCGCGACCGGCCGCGGCCCGCGCCCGGTCGAGGTCCAGCAGCGGCAGCACCGGGGCGTCCGGATCGCCCAGCACCCGGGCCAACTCGGCCCGCAGCGCGCCCTCGTAGCCCGGGTCCTGGGTGGCCGGGTACGGGGTCTTGACCCGTTCGACCACCGAGCGCGGCAGCAGGTCCGCCGCCGCCGCGCGCAGCAGGCTCTTCTCCCGGCCGTCGAAACTCTTCAGCTCCCACGGCACGTTGAAGACGTACTCGACCAGGCGGTGGTCGCAGAACGGCACCCGCACCTCCAGGCCCACCGCCATGCTCATCCGGTCCTTCCGGTCGAGCAGGGTCTGCACGAAGCGGGTCAGGTTCAGGTAGCCGATCTCGCGCATCCGCCGTTCGGGCGCCGACTCGCCCGGCAGCACCGGGACTTCGGCGAGCGCCTCGGCGTACCGGGCGGCGCGGTGGCCCTCCGGGTCGAGCTTGTCCAGCAGGCCCGGCTGGAACAGCGAGCTGCCGCCGAAGTAGCGCGCCGAACCGGAGGTGAGCCACGGGAAGGTGGCCGCGCGCAGGGCCAGCGGATTGCGGAACCACCGGTAGCCGCCGAAGAGTTCGTCCGCGGCCTCGCCGGACAGGGCCACCGTCACGTCCTCCCGCACCGCGCGGAAGAACAGGTACAGCGAGGGCCACATGTCACCCCAGTACGCGGGCGGCAGGTCGGTGGCCCGCAGCACCGCGGCGCGCACCGCCGGGTCGGACAGCCCGGGGCTGTCCAGCAGCACCTCCCGGTGGTCCGCGCCCACGTGGGCGGCCAGCTCGCGCACGTACGGCGCGTCCGCCTCCCGCCGGACGGCGTCCGAGGCGAAGGCGTCGGCCGCGCCCCGGAAGTCCACCGAGAACGAGCGCACCGGCCCGCTCCGGGCGGCCAGCGCGGTCACCGCGGAGGAGTCCAGGCCGCCGGAGAGCAGCGTGCCCAGCGGCACGTCCGAGACCAGCTGGCGGGTGACGGTGTCGGCGAGCAGGTCGCGGACGGTGCCGATGGTCGTCGGCAGGTCGTCGGTGTGCTCGCGGGCCTCCAGCCGCCAGTACGTCCGGCGGCGCAGCCCGCCGCGCCCCACCGTGACCAGCTGGCCGGGGCGGACCTCGTGGAGCCCGGAGAAGACGGCCGCCTCGGGCGTCTTCACCATGTCCAGCACCTCGCACAGCCCCTCCGCGCCGACCCGGCGGGGCAGGGTGCGGTCGGCCAGGACGGCCTTCGGCTCGGAGCCGAACCGCACGCCGGCGGCGGTCGGCCAGTAGTAGAGCGGCTTGACACCCATGCGGTCCCGGACCAGCAGCAGTTCCTCGCGCTGCTCGTCCCAGACCGCGAAGGAGAACATCCCGTTCAGCCGCTCCACCAGCGCGGCGCCCCACTGGAGGTAGCCGCGCAGTACGACCTCGGTGTCGCAGGCGGTCCGGAACCGGTGGCCGTGCGCGGTGAGTTCGGCGCGCAGCTCGCGGAAGTTGTAGATCTCCCCGGCGAAGGTGACCGCCGCGCCGCGGCCCTCGTGCCGGGCGGTCATCGGCTGCCGCCCGTGCTCCGGGTCGATCACCGCCAGCCGCCGGTGGCCGAGGCCGACCGATGGGCCGAACCACAGCCCCTCGGCGTCCGGCCCGCGGCAGGCCATGGTGTCGGTCATCGCCTGGAGCAGCTCCCGGCGGTGTTCGGGCGGGGTGTCGTAGTCGACCACCCCCACGATTCCGCACATGCTCAACCGGCCTTGGCGAGACCGAGGTTGACCGCTTCCAGGAGCAGCCGCGGGGTGGTGGCCTCGACCACGGTCTCGTCCGGGAGGGCGATGCCCCGGTCCCGCTCGATGGTGTTGACGGTGTTGAACAGGGCGAGCGAGTCGTAGCCGAGATCGGCGAAGGGCACGTCCAGGATGTCGTCGAGGGCGATGGCCTCGTCGGCCCCGGCGGCCTCCTTCAGCGCGGTGACCAGGTCGTCAAGGGTGAACTCTGCCATGGGGGTTCCTCACAACGGTCGATGGGGTCGGATCGGTGGGTCGGGTCAGGCGGTCAGCACGAGCGCGCTGTTGAAGCCGCCGTGGCCGCGGGCGAGGACCAGCGCGCTGGCCGGCCGGGCCGGCCGCGGCCGGTCCCGTACCAGGTCGAGGTCCGGATGGGCCGGCCGGCCGATGTGGACCGACGGCGGGATCACCCCGTCCCGCAGGGCGAGCAGCGCGGCCGCGACGTCCAGCGGGGCACCGCCGGCCAGCAGCCGGCCGGTCATCGTCTTGGGCGCCGTCACCGGCACCCCGCACGGGCCGAACACGGCGCTCAGCACCTCGGCCTCGGCCCGGTCCTGCTCTGCGACCCCGCTGGCGTCGGCGAAGACCACGTCGATGTCGGACGGTCCGAGCCCGGCGTCGGCGAGCGCCGCGTCGATCGCCCGCCGCAGACCGGGCGGGCGGCCGGAGCCCGGGCGGGGGTCGAAGGTGGCCGCGTAGCCGGCGATCCGCCCGTAGTGGCGGTGCTGCCCGCGCTCGGCGGCCCGCTCCGGGGTCTCCAGGACGAGCAGCGCGCCGCCCTCCCCGGGCACCCCGCCGGAGGCGTCGGCGTCGAACGGCAGGAAGGCCCGGCGCGGATCCCGCCGCGGGCTGACCGTGCCGCTGCGGGTCAGGCACAGCCACGACCACGGGCAGAGCGAGCCGTCCACCGCGCCGGCCAGCATCAACGCGGTGCCCTCACGGACGTGCCGCCGCGCCTTGGCCAGCGCGTCCAGCCCGCCCGCCTGCTCCGCCACCAAGGCCGAGCCGGGGCCGCGCATGCCGTGCCGGATCGAGATCTGCCCGGTGTTGACCGGGTAGAACCAGGCGAAGGACTGGTAGGCGCTGACGTAGGCCGGGCCCTTGCTCCACAGCGCCTGCAGTTCCTTCTGGCCGAACTCGAAGCCGCCGGCCGAGGCCGCGGTCACCACGCCGGCGGAGAACTCCGGCATGGCCGCCGGGTCCGCACCGGCGTCGGCGAGCGCCTCCTGCGCCGCGACCAGGGCCAGCCGGGTCATGTGGTCGGTCTGCGGCAGCAGCCGGCCCGGCAGGTGGTCCTCGGGCGTGAAGTTCACCTCCCCCGCCACATGCGCCCGGTATCCGCTGGAGTCGAAGCGGGTGAGCGGCCCGAGGCCGGAGCGGCCCGCCAGCGTGGCGTCCCAGTACTCCGCCACGCCCCAGCCGTTCGGAGCCACCACGCCGATCCCGGTCACCACCACGTCGGTCATGCCCTGCTCCACTCCGGCTCGGCCAGCACGATCGCGCTCTGGAAGCCGCCGAAGCCGCTCGCCACGCTGAGCACGGTGGACACCCGCTGCTCCCGCGCCACCAGCGGCACGTAGTCCAGGTCGCACTCGGGGTCGGGCACGTGCAGGTTGGCCGTGGGCGGCACCACCGAGTGCTCGATCGCCAGCGCGCTGGCGGCGAACTCCAGGGCGCAGACCGCGCCCAGCGAGTGCCCGATCATCGACTTGATCGAGCTGACCGGCACCCGGCGGGCGTGCTCCCCCAGGCTCCGCTTGAACGCGGCGGTCTCGTGCCGGTCGTTCTGCCTGGTCGCCGAGCCGTGCGCGTTGACGTAGGCGATGTCCTCGGGGTTCATCCGGCTGCGGTCGAGCGCGACCCGGATCGCCTCGGCCATCTCGTTCCCGTCCACCCGCAGCCCGGTCATGCTGTACGCGTTGCAGCGCCCGGCGTAGCCGGTGACCTCGGCGTAGACGTGCGCGCCGCGCCGGATCGCGTGCTCCCTCTCCTCCAGCACGAACATCGCCGCGCCCTCGCCGAGGGCGAAGCCGTTGCGGGTCAGGTCGAACGGGCGCGAGGCGCTCTCCGGCTCGTCGTTGCGCGGGGTGGTCGCCTTGATCGCGTCGAAGCAGGCCACCGTGATCGGGGAGATCGCCGCGTCCGAGGCGCCGGCCAGCATCACGTCGGCCGCGTCGTCGCGGATCAGGTCGCAGGCGTGCGCGATCACGTCGATCCCCGAGGTGCACCCGGTCGACACCACGCCCACCGGGCCCTCCGCCTCCACCAGCCAGGCCAGTTCGGTGGCCATCGAGGAGGGCACGAAGTAGTCGTAGAGGTACGGCACGCCGTGCGCGTCGTCGACCAGCCGCTTGCGACCCTCGTCGCTCACCACGGCGAACTCGCGGTCCAGGCTGATCGTCATCCCGCAGGCCGTACCGGCCATCACCCCGGTGCGGATCGGGTCGTTGACGCCCGACACCCCCGAGTCGGCCAGCGCCTCGCGTGCGGCGACCATCGCGAACTGCGCGGTCCGGTCCCACTGCCGGATCTGACGCTGAGTCAATCCGCACGCCTGCGGGTCGAAGTCGCACTCGGCGGCGACCCGGGACCGGAACGGCGACGGGTCGAAGGTCGAGATCGTGCGGGTCGCGGTCCGGCCCGAGGTCAGCAGCTCCCAGAACGCCTTGGTGCCCACCTCGCCCGGTGCCACCACGCCCATCCCGGTCACCACCACGCGCCGGCGCCCGTCGTCAACTCCCACCACTGCTCCCCCTGTCACTCTCCCAGTACGTCTGCGGCCTCATGCCCTGACCTCCTGTCCGGTCCATCCGCCCCGCCCGCGGGCTCGGGGCGGGAGGGGACTTGAGCCGGATCAGATCGTCCTGTCACGCCTTCGCGGCGCCTTCGAGCCACCGTCCACCAGGGCACCTGCGCCCGTCCGGGCCGCCGCGGGGAAGCCGAGACCGGAAGCCGAGACCGGATGCCGACAGCCGACGCCGGCAGCCGACGCCGACAGCCGACACCGGAAGCCGACGCCGGATGCCGACGCGAACCGGCGTCGAAGGGCGCCGCCTAGCGTCTGACCGCATGGACATCGACACCGACATCTGCGTGGTCGGCGGCGGCCCGGCCGGGCTGACCCTCGCCCTGCTGCTGGTCCGCTCCGGCGTCCGGGTCACCGTGCTGGAGCGCAGCCGCTCGCTGGAGCGGACGTACCGCGGGGAGATCCTCCAACCCGGTGGCCAGGCCCTGCTGGACGAGCTGGGCGTGCTCGCCCCGGCCCGGGAGCGCGGCGCCGTCGAGCACGACCGCTTCCTGCTGGAGGAACACGGGCGGATCCTCATCAACGGCGACTACCGGCGGCTGCCCGGACCGTACAACTGCCTGCTCAGCCTGCCGCAGCGGCACCTGTTGACCGAACTGCTGGCCGCCTGCGAACGCCACGACGGGTTCCGCCAGGTGGCGGGCGCCAAGGCGACCGCGCTGCTGGAGGAGGGCGGCGTCGTGCGCGGGGTGGTCGCGGGCGGTACGGCCGGCGCCCCCGACCAGGTGGTGCGGGCGCGCTGCGTGGTCGCCGCGGACGGCCGCTTCTCCAAGGTCCGCACCCTCGCCGGGATCGGCTACCGGCGCCAGGAACTGTTCAGCCAGGACGTCCTCTGGTTCCGGCTGAGCGCACCACCCCGCCCGGGCACCCGGCGCCCGTGCGACGTACGGGTCTTCCGGGCCGGCGGCAACCCGGTGCTCAGCTACCGCTCGGTGCCCGACGCCCTCCAGCTGGGCTGGACCCTCCCGCACGGCGGCTTCCGCAAGCTCGCCGACCACGGCATCGACCACATCCTCGGTCAACTGCGCCTCGCCGCACCGGAGTACGCCGACAGCATCCGGGCCGAGATCACCGGGTTCGCCGACCTGTCCCTGCTCGACGTGTTCTCCGGCAGCGCCGACCACTGGGTGCGCGACGGCCTGCTGCTGATCGGCGACAGCGCCCACACCCACAGCCCGATCGGCGCCCAGGGGATCAACCTGGCCATCCGGGACGCCGTCGCGGCCCACCCGGTGCTGGTCGAGGCGGTCCGCACCGGCGACGCGGGCGCGGAGCGGCTGCGCCGCTACGAACGGCTGCGCCGCCCCGAGGTGGAGCGGATCACCCGGATCCAACGGATCCAGAGCCGGATGATGCTCTCCACCGGCCGGTTCTCCTCGGCCCTGCGCCCCCGGGCGGCGGCGCTGATGTCCCGGACCCCGGTGTACGGGGCCGTGCTGCGCCGGATCGCCTTCGGCACCACGCCCGTCCGGCTGCGCACCGACCTGCTCGCCGCCGTCGGACGAACCGGTGCCGGGCGGACCGACGCCGGACGAGCCGGAGGCGGACGATGAGCGGCCACCCGGCGCTCGCCGCCTCCGGCGAGTCGGCGACGGCCGGCGGGGTGCTCCTCGCCCTCGCCGTCGTCCTCGCCGCCGCCTTCGTCTGCGGCCGGATCGCCGTACGGCTGCGCCAGCCCACCGTGATGGGCGAGATCGTCGGTGGGGTGGCCCTCGGGCCCAGCCTGCTCGGGCTGCTACCGGGCCACCTGGACGCCGCCCTGTTCCCCGCCGAGGTCCAGTCCGACCTGCGGGTGCTGTCCCAACTCGGTCTGGTCCTCTTCATGTTCACCATCGGCCTGCGGTTCGACGTCGGCCACCTGCGCGCGGCGGGGCGCCGGGTGACGGCGGTGTCGCTCAGCTCGGTGGCCCTGCCGTTCGCGCTCGGCGTCGGATTGGCCATGCTGTTCTACCCCTGGTTCGACCGGGCCCAGTTGAGCACCGGCGGGCGGCTCGGACCGGCGCTGTTCCTCGGCACGGCGATGTCCATCACCGCCTTCCCGGTCCTCGCCCGGATCATCGCCGAGCGGCGGATGCAGCAGGACCCGCTCGGCAGCCTCGCCCTGGCCAGCGCCGCCTTCCAGGACTTCCTCGCCTGGTGCGCCCTGGCCGTGGTGGTGGCGGTGGTGCAGGCCCAGGGCCTGTGGCCGCTCGGACGGCTGGCGCTCGACACGGCAGTGGTGGTGCTGGTCCTGGTCGGCGTCGTCCGCCCCTGCCTCGCCCGGCTGCTCGCCCCGGGTCGGCGCCGCCCGCTCGGCCGGCCGTGGATCCACGCCGTGCTCGTCACCGGCACCCTGGCCACCGCCTGGGTCACCGGGCGGATCGGGCTGGACGCCGTCTTCGGGGCGTTCATGTTCGGCGCGGCGGTGCCCCGGGAGCGGATCGAGGCGCTCGCGCCCGAGGTCCCGGAGCAGATCGAGCGGGCGGGCCTGTTGCTGCTGCCGGCCTTCTTCGCGGTGACCGGTCTCGCCGTTGACCTCACCGGGCTCGGACTGCGCGGTCCGGTCGTCGTGGCGGCGGTGCTGGTGGCGGCCTGCGCCGGGAAATTCGTCGGTGCCGTCGCCGCCGCCCGGGCCACCGGTTCGACCGGGCGCGAGGCGGCCGTGCTCGGCATCCTGCTCAACGCCCGGGGCCTCACCGAGTTGGTGATCCTCAACGTGGGCCACCGGCTGGGGGTGATCGACACCCGGATGTTCACCGCCATGGTGGTCATGGCCCTGGTCACGACGCTGATGACCGGGCCGCTGCTGGCGCGCACCGCCGCCCGCACCGAGGCGTCCGCCGCCCTCCCGACCCCGTCGGCCGAGCCCGCGCGGGCGTCCCGGACGCCCTCCTGACGGCTGGTTCCTCAGTGCTGTCCCGTCCACCAGGCGGCCCGGCTCAGCTGCCGGCTCAGCCGCCGCTCGACCGGACTGAGCGGCAGATCGGGGCGCAGCCGCTCCGGATGCCCCGGGGCCGGGCCGTCCCCGGGCGGCCGGTCCGGCCCGGTCTCCGCCGTCGGCATCGCGGTAGGTGCCGCAAAGCCCGCCAGCTGCCCCAGCGCCGCCAGCCCGCTCAGGAGCCGCGCCGACAGGCCGAGGAGCCATTCACTCGCCTCATCCATCCGCCGAGCATGGCGGTCGGTCCTGGAGCGCCGGTGGAGCCGTCCGGGAGTGCCCGGGAACACGGAAAGGGGCCGCCCGTCGGGTTCGACGGACGGCCCCGGTGCTGCTGTCACCCGTTGATGCAGATGTTGCCCGCCGTCGGGTTGAGGAACCCGGGCAGGTTGATCGAGTTGCCGCAGACGTTGATCTCGGTGTTGATCGGAATCTGGATCAGGTTGCCGGAGAGAAAGCCGGGCGAGTTGGTGGCGATGCCGTTGGCGCTCGCGTCGCCGGCCGCGGCGGTGCCGGCGCCCGCGAGGACCGCCACCGCGGCGAGCGCGGTGGCGGCGAGGGTGGTGCGAATACGCATTGCGTCACTCCTTGTGAGGGTGGCGAAACATCCGTGTGACGATCACACTCGCACCGATCGAACTCCACCGCAGGCCGTCAGCGTCCGAATTGGTCACTCAGAGGGCGTGTCGCCCTCCCGCGCCCCCGGTGCGGGCCCGGCGGCCCCGGCCACGCTCAGTGATTGCAGCAGCTCCCGAGCCGCTTCCAACCCGGGTTCGGCCGCCACGGCGTGGTGCAGCAGACCGAGCGCGAGCGCGCCGTCCCCGGCCGCCAGGGCGTCCAGTGCCCGGTTGTAATCGATCCGACCGGCGTAACGCAGTCGGAACAGCACGCTCAGGTCTTCCCGGCAGGACGGGCAGCCGAGCGTCCGCGGGTCCGCCGGCACCCGGCACAGCGGGCACTGCACCTCAGGGAGGCTCACGGTGGTCATCGCGGTCCGGCCTCCTCCGGGCGCACCGGGCCCAGCGACTCGGCGGCCGGCTCGCTGCCGAGCTCCCGCTGCGCCTGCGCGTACAGCGCCAGCAGGTTCGACATGTGGGTGTTGACCGCCTCCATGTTGGGCGCCTCCACCGCCTCGTCCAGCCCGCGCAGCTCCGCCATGATCCGCTGGGCCAGGGCCGGCGAGACCATGTTCTGGTTGACGTAGACGTTGCACATGGTGAGCATCCGGAAGGTGTGCCCGAGCGAGTCGCACAGCTCGTCCGCCTTCTGGGCCGCGCGCATCGCGCCCTCCCAGTCGGCGGCCTCGCGGCGCAGCCGCAGCTCGGCGGCCACCGAGCGCAGCCGGTCCAGGTCGCTCGGGTCCAGGTGCTTCTCGCAGTAGTGGATGAACAGGCTCAGGTACGCCTCCGAGCCGCGCACCCAGCGCTGCGCCTTCAGCTGGCGCTGGGCCCGCTCCAGGGCCTCGTCCACCGACTGGCCGCGGGTCTGCCCGGCCGCCAGGTCGTCCAGGGCGTCCATCAGCCGCTGCGCCTCGCGCATCTCGGCCTCGGTCAGCTCGCCGCCCCATCGGTCGGTGAAGGTCTCGATCTGCCGCTGCTGCTCCTCGACCTGCACCTTCAGCTCGGGGTCGAGGGTGACGCGCTCCAGCTTGACGGTCTTCTCGCCGCCGCCCTGGATCCGCACCGACAGGGTGATGGTGCGGTCCCGGTCCAGCCCGAAGGAGACCTCCACCGGGGTACGGCCGCCGAGGCCCTCGGGCAGCCGCAGGGTGAGGTGGCCGATCAGCTCGTTCTGCTGGGCGACCTCGTGCTCGCCCTCGTAGACGGCGATCTCCAGGCGCTGACGGCCGCTGCCGGAGACCACGAACTCCCGGCTGACCGGCGAACTGGTCGGGTAGCTCGTGTTCTTGGGGATGATGACGGCGAGGCGGCCGTCGTTGAGCTCGATGCCGAGGTTCTTCGGGGTGATGTCGAAGGGGTTGGTGACCTGCATCAACTCGCCGCATTCCGAGCACACTTCAGTGCCGGGCGGGTTGACCTTGGAGCAGGAGGCGCAGCGCAGGCCGACGTCCTCGGCGGCGGTGGAGGCCACCTTGGTCCGGCCGGGGGCGGCCGAGTTGAGCGGTTCGCCGCACAGTTCGCAGGCGGTCACGCCGGGGGCGGCCGGGGTGCCGCAGCGCGGGCAGTTCTCGCTGCGCAGCACGGTGGTGGCCTGCGACTGCCTCGGGACGGTCGCGCCGGAGGTGGCCGAACCGGCCATGTCCTGGCCGCACTTGGGGCAGTCGGCGGTGTCGGCGCCGACCGGGATGTGGCAGGTCGGGCAGGAGACGCGGTCGCCGCCGAGCAGGGAGGTCGCGCAGTTGGCGCAGTTGGAGGCCGACAGGTCCCCGGGGGCCCGGCACTCGGGGCACTCCACCTCGCCGACCAGCGCGGACTGCACGGCCGCGCCGAGCGCCACGCACTGCATCGGGTTGACGCCGCGCTTGATCCGGTGGTTGCCGAACACCTCGCCGAGCCGCCGGGCGACCAGTGGGATCGAGGTCGAGCCGCCGACCAGCACCACCTCGTCGATGTCCCCGACGGTCAGGTTGGCCTGCATGATGGCCTTGTGGGTCAGTTCGATGGTCCGCTCGATCTGGGCCTCGATCAGCTCCTCGAAGCGGGCGCGCTCGAACTCCGTCTCCAGCACCAGCTGTCCGGCGCCCAGGCCCGGCAGGATGACCTCGGAGGACTGCTGGTTGGACAGCTCGATCTTGACGGTCTCGGCGGTGGAGGCGATCTTCGGGCGGTCGCGCAGGTCGGGCTGGTAGTCGGAGCCGTACTCCTCGCGGATGTCCTCCAGCAGCGCGGTGGTGATCGCGCGGTCGAAGTCGTCGCCGCCGAGCAGGTTGTCGCCCTCGATGCCGAGCACCGAGACCGAGCCGGGCACCAGCAGCAGGATGGAGATGTCGAAGGTGCCACCGCCCAGGTCGTAGACCAGGACGGTCCGGCCCTCCTCGCCGGCCTCGCCGGCGAGCCCGTACGCGAGCGCGGCGGCGGTCGGCTCGTTGATGATCCGCAGCACGTGCAGGCCGGCCATCCGGCCCGCCTCCTGGGTGGCCGCGACCTGCCGCTCGCCGAAGTAGGCGGGGACGGTGATCACGGCCCGGTGGAAGGGCTCGCCGAGGCGCTGCTCGGCGTCCTCCTTGAGCCGGTGCAGGATGATCGCGGAGATCTCGATCGGGGTGTACGAGCGGCCGTTGAACCATACGTTGACGTCGCCGTCGGTGCCCGCGGTGACCTTGTAGTCGACCTCCTTGAGGGCCGCCTGCACCTGCGGGTCCTTGAACTTGCGCCCCATGAAGCGCTTGACCGAGCGGATCACGTTGGCGCCGTCGATGGCCGTCCGGCTGCGTGCGGTGGAGCCCACCAGCAGCTCGCCCTTGCGGCCGCTGCCGACCACGGAGGGCGTGGCCTCCTGGTTCTGCCGGTTGAAGATGATCTCCGGCTCGCCCCGGCGCAGGTGGGCCACCACGGAGTTGGTGGTGCCCAGGTCGATGCCGAGTGTGCGGTACATGTCGTTCCCCTCTTGCCCCTCGTGGTCCTGGCTACTTCTTGCGCTTGCCGCGCTTGCCCGGCTTGCCCGCGGCCCTGACCTGCCGACGGACCCGGGGCGGGACCGGCCTGGCCTGGGCTTCGACGGGCTCGACGGTCTCCGGTTCGACGAGCTCCGGCTCGACGGGCTCCGGCTCGACGGGCTCCGATCCGACGGGCTCCGATCCGAGGGCCGACGGCTCAACGGCGTCCGCCGCTACGGCCGACGGCTGGACGATCTCCGGCCCCTCGGGCTCGGGCCCCTCGGGCCCGAGCTCCGCGATCCGGGGATCCTCGGTCGACGGCAGCGCCGACTCCGGTGCGGCGACCACCACTTGGGCCCGCCGCAAAACCTCCTGGTCCCAGAAGAACCCGGTCACCACCGTCTGCACCACCGTCTCCGGCGCCACCCCCGGCCGTACCTCGATGCCGACGATCTCGGTCAGCGCCGGGTCCGCTGCCAGTCCCTCCAGCCGCATCGGCCGCACCCCGGCCTTGGCGAGCCGGCCGAGCAGCCGTCGGCGGGTGGCCTCGATGCCCGCGCCGCGCCCGAGCGCCACCAGCTCGCGGTCCAGGCCGAGGGCGGCGAGCGCGTCGTCCACCTCGACCAGGACGCCCAGCAGTTCGCGCTGCTCGGCCCGGGCGGCCTGCTTCTGCTCAGTCAGCTTGCTGCCCAACAGCGAGGTACGGAACAGCAGTTGGCTGAACTTGGCGTCCAGGTCGACGGACTCGACGCCCGGCGGGACCTCCAGTCGCCGGTGGCCGTCGAGCGGGGATGCGGTCGATGTGTCGGTCATTGGGGTACCTCGATCTGCGGCAGCACGGACAGGTCGGCCGCGTAGCGGGCCGGGACGGGTGGTTCGGGGTCGGCCCCGGCGGGTGCGGGCTCGGCGAAGTCGGCGGCCAACTCGGCGCGGTGCAGGGCGAGAAGGGCCTGGGCGGGCGGCAGCGGCGGGCGCTCGATCACCAGCAGCGGCTCGGCGAGCGCGGGCGCGAGGAGGTCGGCGGCCTGGTCGACCGGTTCCGGCGGGAGCGGCTGCTGGAGGTCCGCCTCCAGTCGTCGGTCCGGGTTGCGCAGCAGAGCGGCGGCGTCCTGGATCTGCTGGCGGGTGAACCGGCCCGCCTTCAGCGCCTTCCCGACCGAGAGGTTGATCTCGCGCACCCCGGCCGTGAGCGGGATGCCCAGGACCTCGTACGGCGAAGGTTCGTGCAGTGGCATGGCGGGCGGTCCCTCTCATCACGGCTCGGACGGGTCGAACGGGTCGCACGGGTCAAGTGGGTCGGAACTCACGACTCCCGGCTGGGAACTGACGGCTGCTCCGCAGGACGCGCACGGTCTACGACGACGGCGGCACCCGTACGGTTGCCGGTCACCGGAGCCGGTTGATCCGCGTCTGCAGGGCACGCAGCTCCCTGTCCCCCGGGTTGCACTCGATGGCCGTGGCGATCAGCTGGCGGGCCTCCCAGTAGCGGTGGGCGTTGGCCTCGGCGACGGCGAAGGAGCTGAGGACGATGCCGAGTTCGCTGTTCAGCTTCGCGGTGTCCTCCGGCGAGCCGGACAGGTCGAGTGCCTCCTTCAGCAGGTGGATCGCCTCCCCGTAGCGGCGGGCCTCGTAGTGGCCGATCGCCTCACCGCGCCAGACGCTGACCATCAGGCGCCGGATGTCGGCCGAGTCGTCGTATGACTTGGCCCTCTGCAGCATGGCGGCCTGGGTGGCGAACGGGCTGTCCTGCATGGTGTCGATGACGTGGTTGGCCAGCAGCACCGCGACCCGGCGCGGGGCCTCGCGCGCGACGTCGCCGTCCCACTCCGGGTCGGCTCGCAGTGCCTCGGCCATCAGTTCGACGGCGGCGGCGCGGTCGTCGGCGAAAGCGGCCGAGCGGGAGAGCTGGCGCATGACGAAGGCGAGGCCGAGCCGGTGCTCCGGGTCGGGGCTGAGGTCGATCAGCCGGTCCCACATCTCAGCGGCCTCCATCAGCTCCTCGTCGGAGGCGTCGGGGCGGCTGAGCTGGCCGGCCCGGTTGCCGAGGGCGGCCCGCAGGAAGTGCTTGGCGGTCGGGTCCCCGGGGACGAGGTCGAGGCTCTTCTGCAGCAGGGCGAGGGCGCGCGGGTAGTCCTTGTCCTCATTGTTGATCTTGCGGGCCCACTGGGCGTAGGTGGCGCCGAGGTCGCCGCGCACCTCGCGGTCGTCCGGGGCCAGCGCGAAGGCCTTCTCCAGCAGCGCGGCGGCTCCGGCCTGGTCGTCGTCGCTGCCCTTGAGCAGGGCGCGGGCGGCCCGGACGCCGGACTCGGCGGCGATCCTGGCCGCGTCGGCGGGCAGCACGGCATTGGGGACGGTCCGGGCGCGGGTGAGGCAGTCCAGGGCCTCGCGCCAGTCCTGGTTGCGGTGGTGCTCGCGGGCCTGGCTGACCAGGGACTCGCCAAGCAGCGCCTGCCAGCCCTCGCCGCGCTCGTCCTCGGCGACCGCGTCCAGGGCGGCGACGGCGGCGGCCTGGCGGCCCTGGAGGCTCAGGTAGCGCTGCGGGCCGAGCTCCCCGAACAGGCCGAGGGCCCGGGTGAGCGCGGGCGCGTCGGGGCCTGCCGGGCGCCGCCAGGCCCCTACGGCCTGCTCGAAGGCGGCGGCCCAGGCGGCGAGTTCGGGCTCGGCGCGCAGCAGCCGGTCGAGGGTGGGGCCGACGGCGAGGCGGCGGGCGGGGCGGCCGGGCAGCGTGATCCGGACGTCCTGCTGGGCGAAGGCGTCGGCGGCGTGGGCCTCCATGCCCAGGCGCAGGGTCCAGGCGGTGACCTCGTCGCCGCTGCGTCCGGCGGCCCGGTCGAGGGCGCGCAGGTCCTCGTGGAGGCGGTCGGTGAGCGCGGTACGGGCGGTGGCCATCCGCTGCGGTTCGGGGGTGCGGCCGGTGATCCGGGCGGCCTCGTGCCACAGGCCTGGCTGGTGCAGGGCGGCGACCAGGCAGCCGAGCGTCCAGGCCCAGACGTCCTGGTCGTCGGCGGTCACGGCCAGCCGGTAGCCGGACAGGCCGAGGGCGTGCAGCACCCGGGGGTGGGCCGGGTCCTTGAGCAGCAGCGCGCGGTAGGCCTGGTAGGCCTCGCGGTGGCGGCCCTCGACGGCGTGCTGGTGGGCCTCGTGCTCGGCGAGCAGGACCAGCGCGCCAGCCGCCTGCGGGTGGTCGGGGGCGAGGGTGAGGGCCTGGCGCAGGTCGCCTGCGGCCCGTCCGGGCTGTTCGGCGGCGAGGGCGGCACCGGCCCGGCGGACCAGCACGGCGGCCCGGGCGGCGGTGGCGTCCTCCGGGAGGTCGGCCAGGGCCTCGTCCAGGTGGCCGAGTTCGGCGCGCAGCAGGGCGAAGTCGAGCCGCAGCGGCGCGGCGGCGGCGCTGTCGCCGAGCGCCTCGGCCCAGGCGGCGAGGACGGGTTCGGCCTGTTCCGGGGTGCCGGCCCGGCGGGCGCAGTCCAGGACGGCGCGCAGGGCGGGGCCGGTGCAGCGGACGCAGCGTGGCGAGGCGGCCCCGGCGGGCGCGTGCAGGTGTGCGGCGCAGGTCTCGCGGCCGCAGCCGCCGCAGGTGCCGGTGGCGGGGCGGGCGCAGACGGCGCAGTCGCCGGTGGGAGCCGGCTGAGGCATGGCGGGGGCGGTCAGGAAGTGGCGGTACCAGTCCAGCGCGGTGGCCCAGTTGCCGGCCCGTTCGGCGAGCAGGGCGCGCAGCCGGGCGAGCGCCGGGTCCCCGGCCGGGTCGGGGTCGAGCGGGCCGAGCAGGGCGATGGTCTGGACCGGACGGCCCGCCAGCAGGGCCACGGCGGCCAGGTGGTAGCGGTCGCGCGGCCCGGCGGTGGCGTCGAGCAGGGCGGTGACCTGCTCGGGGGCGCCCTCGGCCAGGGCGAGGGCGGCGCGCAGCCGGGACTGCCGGTGGGTGAGGGCGCCGGGCAGGGCGTCGGCCAGGGCGAGCGCCGCGGCGGCGCGCTGGCGGGCTTCGGGGCGGTCACGGCCGGTGACCAGCAGGTGGGCGGCCTCGCGCAGGGCGGCCTCGCGCAGCGCGGCCCGGTAGCCGGGGGCGGCGGGGTGCTCGGCGGCGGCCTGCTGCCACAGTTCGCGGGCGGCGACCGGGTCGGCGGCCAGCCGGGTGCGGGCGAGCCGGTCGCGGGCCAGGGCCTGACGCTCGTTCAGCTCGGGGTCGTCCAGCCGCTCCCAGCGGGCGAGGGCGCCGGCCTGGTCGTCGGTGCGGGCGAGGGCGAGGCCGTGGTGGAAGACGGCGATCCGGCTCCAGCGGGAGTCCGGTTCGGCGTCGGCCTCGGCCCGCAGGATCGGCTCGGCCTCGGCGGCCCGGCCGGCGGCTATCAGGGCGGCGCCGAGCCGGACCCGGGCGGCGCGCCAGTCGGGGGCCTGGCCGAGGCCGGCCCGGTAGTCGGCGGCGGCCTCGGCCGGGCGCCCGGCCCGCTCGTGGACCAGGGCGAGGCCGAACCTGGCGGGGGCGAAGGAGGGTTGGACGGTCAGGGCGGCGGTGAACTGCTCCCGGGCCTGGTCGTCGGCGCCGAGCAGCAGGGCGAGCCGGCCGAGGGCGTAGCGCGGGCGCGGGTCGCTCGGGCTCTCCCCGGCGGCGGCCGCGAGGTCGGCCCAGGCGGCGTCCGTGGCGCCGAGCCGCTGGCGGGCCAGGCCGCGGAAGAGCAGGCTGTCGGTGCGCAGCGCCGGGCCGCGCCCCCACGGGGAGGGTTCGCCGGGGCCGCGGCGCAGCGCCTCGTCGAAGGCGGTGACGGCGGGTTCGTCGCGGTGCAGGGTGAACAGCTGGGCGCCCCAGCGGAACCAGAGTTCGCCGCTGCCGCCGGGGGCGGCCGCGGCGAGCAGGGGTTCGGTCTCGGCGGCCCGGCCGGTGGCGCGCAGCAGGGCTGCCCGGGCGAGCACCGGCCAGTCCCGGCCGGGCAGGGCGGCGAGGGCGCGGGCGGTGGCGTGGTCGCGCTGGTCGGTGGTGCCCTCGTGGCACAGCCGCTGCAGCCAGTGCTGGGTGCGGGCGGCGGCCTCGGCCTCCTCGCCGGGGTCGGTGTCGCCGGCGGTGGCCTGGAGGAAGGCGAGCAGCGGCCCGAGGTCGCCGTCGGGGGCCTGCATGCGTTCCTCGGCGAGGCGGCGCAGGCTCCACCGGGGCAGTTGCCGGGCCGGGTCGATGAGCAGCGGGAACGCCTCGCGGTGCAGAGCGAGGGTGGCCTGCTGGTCACCGGTGGGGATGGTGGCCTCGGCCTGGCCGAGCAGGGCGAGGCCGCGCTGCGGACGCAGTTCCTCGGGCCCGTTGGCGAGTTGGCGGGCCAGCCGGGCGTAGCGGCGGCGGGCCTGGGCGGCCTTGCCGGCGGCGAGTTGCTCGGCGGCGGCGGCGAGGGCCTTGGCAACGCCCGTGGCGTCCAAGGTCGTTCGCCGGCGCGCCAGTACGACGGCGGCCACACCGGCCAGTGCCACCACGACCAGCAGCACCGCGATCAGCAGCATGCACCGTCCCCCTGTTGTTCAGCAGTCGTCCATGTCATGATCAACAGTCCCGGCACGATCATGAGTTGACGTGATTTCGTGATGTTGCTCGGGCGCCATCAGAATAGGCCCTCCTCGGGGCGGCCGAACAGGAACCCGGACTATCCTGGGCAGCACATCAGCAGCGGTGAGAAGCGTCGGGGGTCGTGTGTCCGAGTCTCGTTGGGTGCCCGGGCTCCGCTTCGGGCCCGAGTTCGACCCCGAGCAGTACGAACTGCTGGAGTTCCACCACCGCGGCGGCGAGGCCGAGGTGTGGCGGGCCGTTCGTACCGGCCACAACGGGATCAAGGAACTGGTCGCCGCCAAGATCATGCTGGAACGCGACCCGTCCGAGGTGCGCCGCTGGCTGGGGCGCTGGGACGACGTCTCGCACAACGCCCACCGGCTCGGCGTCAACGACCTGGTGGTGCCCAGCTTCCTGCTCGGGCCCTCCCCGCACCGGCCGGGCACCGTGCCCTCGGGCGGGCTGCTGGGCTACCAGATCTCGCCCTGGGTCGAGGGCGTGCCGCTGCACACCTGGGCGCGCAGCCAGCGCGGCGGCCAGACGGCGGTGGCCGAGGTGCTGGCGCGGCTGTGCCGGATCGTCGACGAGCTGCACCGCAAGCGCTGGGTGCACCGCGACATCTCCCCCGCCAACGTGCTGGTGGACGGCCAGGGCCAGGTCAAGCTGATCGACCTGACCTTCCTCGCCCCGCTCGACCACACCCTGACCGTCGCGGTGTTCACCCCCGGGCACGTCCCGCCGGAGGCCGAACAGGTCGGCGGCTTCCCGACCACCGCCAAGGACCTCTTCGCGGTCGGCACCCTGGCCCGCACCCTGCTGCTGCCCGACCACGGCCGGCTCGACCACCGGCTCGCCGCCGAACAGGCCCGCGCCGAACTGCTCGCGGCCGGCTACGGTGAGGAGTTGGCCCGCTGGGCCTGCGAACCGCTGGCCCGGGACCCGGACCGCCGTCCCTCCCCGCTCGGCCCGTGGGCCGCCCGCGGCCGCGAACTCCTGCGCGCCCACCGCCCGGTGGCCCGCACCGCGGGCCTGGCCGTCCTGCCCGACCGCGCCGGCCGGCCGCTGGTGGTCACCGGCGGCGCCGACGGCACCGCGCTGGCCGGCCCCGGCCGCACCGGACAGCGGCTGCCGGCCGGCCAGGGCCCGGGAGCGGTACGGGAGTTGGCGGCCGGCTGGGCCGGTCGCCAGGGCGAGCTGGTGGTCTGCGCCGAGGACCGGGCCGGCACCCTCTGGGTCGGCACCGCGACCGGCTGGTGGGAGGCGGCGCGCGGGATCAGCGGACTGGCCGGGGCGGTCAACTCGGCCGGGGAGCTGACGGTGTGGACCGCGGCCGGCGGCGCCCTGCGCTCCTACCGCTGGGCGCCCGGCCTCACCCTGACCGGCCAGGAGCACCCCGGCTGCCCCGCCGACCGGGTGCTCGCCGCCGAGGAGGAACGCCCCGGCGCCTGGCTGGTGCTGGTCGAGCACCGCGAGCGCGTGCTCAGCTGGCGGCCGGGCGTCACCCAGCCGCCCGTGCCGCTCGGCCCGCCGGGCGCCCTGCGCGCCGGGGCGCTGGCCCGTACCTCCGCCGGACCGCAGGCCGCCACCCTGCGGGCGGACGGCTCGGTCCAGCTGCACACTCTGGGTGCTCCCGGGACCGGCGCGGAGATCGGCGACGGCGAGCCCGTCCTCGGCATCGCCATGGCCGGCCACCGCGGCGGGCCGACCATCGCCCTGGCGGGCGCGGGCGGGGTACGGCTGCGGCTGCCGGCCGGCGGCGCCTCGCGGCGCCCACGCTGGTGGCGGCCCACGCTGCGCCCGGCCACCCGGGTCGCGCTGGCCGTGGGGGACGACTGGCGGCTGTGCCTGGCGGCGGTGGTGGAGGGAGAGTTGCAGGTGTGGCAGGAGGACGCGGCGTACCGCTGGCAGGCGGTGGAGCTGCCGGAGGAGGGCTGAGCCCCGCCGGGCACGGTGCGCCCGGCTCGACGGCCCCGCTACGCCTCCGGGCAGCCGTGAAGGAGCTCGGCGAAGGCCTCACCGGCGGAACCGGCCGGGAGGATCCGCAGTGCCGTGCCGCAGTCCGGCGTGCTGATCACGTAGCGCTCGGCCAGGTGGGAGAAGTCGTCCCAGGGCTCCCAGACGTGGGCGCGCAGCAGGACCCGCCCGCAGCGGGTGCAGCCGATCCACGGCACCAGCACCAGGTCGGCGAGCTCCGGCTCGCTCCAGCCCGTCACCACGTCAGCCTCGTCGCGCTCGCCGTCGAGCAGCCGCACCGCGGCGGGCGCGCCGTCGCCCAGGCAGCGCACGATGCCGGGTGTGAGCCGCTCGCGCTCGCCCCACTCCTCGGCGAGCACGGAGATCTGCGCGCGGTCCGCACCGCCGATCGGGACCTGGCGGGCGAGCAGGCCCTCGACCAGCAGGCCGAGCCCGCCCTCCTGCTCCCCGATGTCCCAGCAGTCCTTGACCTCCTTCGAGGCGGGGTCCGGGAGGAGATCGGCGAGCCGGTGCCAGAGTGCGGTGTCTTCGTCCATGGGTCGGACCCTAACCGCCGACCGACACCCCTCGGCCGACCAGGGTCTCCGGCAGCACGTGCACCGGCCCGGCGGCACTGACGTACGCCTCGCCGCCCGTCGGCCACGAGCGGTCCGAGGCCGCGATCAGGGTGTCCGGCAACCCGGCCGCCTCGGGGCGGAGTTCGACGCGGTGGTCGTGGCCCCGGAAGTCGCTGCCGATCACCTTCGCCGGGACGGCTCCCGCCACCGGCTCGGCCGTGAGCCGGAGTTGGCCCGGGCGGAGCAGTGCGAGGCCACGGCCGGGGGCGGCGGAGGGAGCGGCCAGCGGCAGGGCGCCGAATGGCGTACGGGCCTCAACTCCCTTGGTCTCGACGGGGATCAGGTTCGCCTCGCCCAGCACCCGGGCGACGGCGGTGTCCGCCGGGCGGTGGTACAGCTCGCCCGGGCTGCCGGACTGGGCGATCCGGCCGTCGCGCAGCACGGCGATGGTGTCGGCGAAGGACAGCGCCTCGTCCTGGTCGTGGGTGACCAGGACCGCCGTGGTCCCGGACTGCCGCAGGGTGGCGGCGACTTCGCGGCGCAGCTCGGCGCGCAGCGCGGCGTCCAGGGCGGCGAAGGGTTCGTCCAGCAGCAGCAGGCGCGGCCGGGGCGCCAACGCCCGGGCGAGGGCGACGCGTTGCTGCTGGCCACCGGAGAGCTGGTGCGGGCGGCGCTCCCCCAGTCCGGGCAGACCGACCAGGTCCAGCAGTTCGCCGACCCGGGCGCGGCGCTGCGAACGCGGCAGGCCGAAGCCGATGTTGGCGGCGACGCTCAGGTGCGGGAAGAGCGCGCCGTCCTGCGGGACGAGGCCGATGCCCCGGTGTTCGGCGGCGAGCCGGCTGCGGCCGTCGTCCAGGACGCGGCCGTGCAGCACGACCTGCCCGGCGGCGGCCGGGTGGAAGCCGGCCAGCACCCGCAGCAGGGTGGACTTGCCGCAGCCGGAGGGGCCGAGGACGCAGGCGAGGGCGCCGTCCGGCACGGTCAGGTCGATGCCGTGCAGGACCGGGCTGCGCCCGTGCGCGGCGTGCAGGTCGACGACGGAGAGTCCGGTCATGGGGTGCTCCCGGGACGGCCGAGGGTGCGGCGGGTCAGCAGCAGGACGGAGGGGACGGACAGCGCGACCATCAGGGCCGCGTACGGCGCCGCGGCACCGTACGCGAGGCCGCTGGTGTAGACCCAGAACTGGGTGGCCAGGGTCTGGGTGCCGGTCGGGCGCAGCAGCAGAGTGGCGGTCAGCTCGGTGGAGGCGGTGAGGCCGACCATGGCGACGGCGGCGCCGAGTCCGGGCAGGACCAGTGGCAGGGTGACCCGGCCGAGGACGGCGAGCGGCCGGGTGCCGAGCGAGCGGGCGGCCTCCTCGACGCCGGGCGGGACCTGGGCGAGGGCGGCGCGCACGGCCGTCAACGCCAGTGGGAAGAACAGCACGACGTACCCGGCGATCAGCATCGGCGGCTGCTGGTACAGGGGCCGGGCCCAGCGAACCGCGAAGTACACCACCGAGAGGGCCACCGCGATACCGGGCAGCGCCCGGGTGAGGTAGGCGACCCGCTCGACCGCGCGGGCCGGCCGGGTGCCGCGCCGCCAGCCGTACAGGGCGACCGGGACGGCGGCGGCGGTGGCGACCACGGCCGCGCCGAGCGCGTACCCGAGGGTGGCCAGGGTGGCGCCGAGGACCGAGGCGGAGGGCAGGGTGGTGGAGCTGCCCTTGATCAGCCAGTACGCCAGCGCGTACAGCGGCACCCCGAGCGAGACGCCGACCAGCGCGGCCAGGGCGGCGAGCGCCGGGACGGTCCAGCCGCCGAGGCGGACGGGCGGGGCGGGGCGGGCGAGGGCGCCGTGCCGGGTGACCCTGGCGCGGCGGCCGGCCCAGGCCTCCAGGCCGACCAGCAGCAGGGCGAGCGCGACCAGCACCAGGGTGAGCAGGGAGGCCGAGGCCGCGTCGAAGCCCAGCTTGTACTGGGTGAACACGGCGGTGGCGAAGGTGGTGTACCGCAGCATCGCGAAGGCACCGTACTCGCCGAGCAGGTAGAGCGAGACCAGCAGCACGCCGCCGGCCAGCGCGGGCCGGGTGAGCGGGAGGGTGACCCGCCACAGGGTGGCGAGGCGGCCGCGGCCGAGCGAGCGGGAGACCTCCTCGGCGGCGGCGTCGCCGTGCCGCAGGGCGGCCGCGACCGGCAGGAAGACCAGCGGGTAGAGCGAGCAGGTCATCACCAGCACCGCGCCCCAGTAGCCGTGGACGGAGCGGAACAGCGACACCCAGGAGTAGCCGCGGACGAACTCCGGTACGGCGAGTGGCAGGGCGAGCGCGACGGTCCAGGCCCGGCGCCCGGGCAGGGCGGTGCGCTCGACCAGGTAGGCCGCGCCGAAGCCGAGGACGGCGGTGGCCAGGGTGACGGCGGCGGTCAGGCCGAGGGTGTGCCCGAGCAGGGTGGCGATCAGCGGCCGGCCGAGCAGCCGCCGGGTCTGGTCCCAACCGGCCTGCGCGGCCTGGGCGATGACGAAGCCGAGCGGCGAGGCGACCACCGCGACGACGGCGACGGCGACGGGGGCGAGCAGGCCGGTGGCCCGCCACCGCCCCCGCGGCCCGGCAACGGGGGTCGTCACTGGAGCAGACCGGCGTCCTGCAGCAGGGCCAGGGCCTGCTTGCCGTCGCCGAGCTGGGCCGGGTCGGCGACGGTGCCGATGCCGTCCAGGGCGGGCAGTTCGGGCTTGCCCTTCACTCCGTCGACCAGCGGGTACTCGTAGCTCGCGGAGTTCGCGATGACGCTCTGGGCCGGGGCGGAGGCGAGGTAGCCGAGGAAGGCCTGGGCGGCGGCCTGGTGCTTGCCGTGCTTGAGGACGGCGGCGCCGGAGACGTCGACCAGCGAGCCCGGGTCACCCTTGGGGAAGTAGTGCAGGGTCGCGTGGGTCTCGGCGGCGCCCTTCTCGTCGCGCATCCGGTAGAAGTAGTAGTGGTCGATGACGCCGCCCTCGACCTCGCCGCTGTTGATCGCGGCGGAGAGGGTCTCGTTGCTGTCGTAGACCTTGGCGTTGTCCTTGAGGCCCTTGAGCCACTGCTTGGCGGCGTCCTCGCCCTTGGCCTTGAGGACCTGGGTGACGACCGGGGCGAAGTCGGTCTCGCTGGGGGCGATGCCCAGGCGCCCCTTCCACTCGGGCTTGGCCAGGTCGAGCACGGAGGCGGGCGGCGCGGTGTCGGCGCCCTTGCCGGTGGCCGCGAGGAAGGCGGAGGTGCGGGCGGAGACGCCGACCCAGTCGCCCTTGCCGGAGCTGTCGTCGGCCGGGACGGACTTGAGGGTGTCGGGGGCGACCTTGGCGAGCAGGCCCTTGTCGCCGAGGACGGTGAGCGCGGGCGGGTTCTCGGCGTAGAAGACGTCGGCCGGGGAGGCGTCGCCCTCCTGGAGGATCTGGTTGGCCAGCTCGGCCTCGTCGCCGGAGCGCAGCTCGACCTTGATGCCGGTGCGCTTGGTGAAGTCGTCGGTCAGCGCCTTGACGGTCTGCTCGTGCTGGCCGCTGTAGAGGGTGATGGTCTGGCCGGCCAGGGCGGTGCCGGAGGCCTCGGGGGAAGCGCTGCCCCCACCCGAGCTGCCGCAGGCGGTGAGCGCGAGCGCGCAGGCGGCGAGGAGGGACAGGGCAGCGAGGGGCCTGGCGGTTCCGGGCATGGTGAGGTCCTCCGAGGAAGCGGGTTCGGCCGTGCACGCCTGCGGCAGCCGCAGGGCATCGACCTGGCGACACGAGAACCTAGGGCAGGAAAGGCTTGCCTAACAAGTGTCGGAGCGTCACATCTCGGTCCGGTCGCGATGAGGTAGGACTTCGGTGAGTGCTGTCTCAAGCCCACGCAAAATGCCCTTCAAGCGCAGGTCAGAGCGGACGTGCCCGAACGAGGCGGATTCCGGCGGTCGATCCGGGTTGACGATCCGCTTGACGATCTTGACTACGGTGCGTGACAGCGGTCGGCGCAAGGAGGGCCCGGGCGCGCCAGGGCCCCGGAACCGGGCAGCGGTTCCGGGGCCTCGGGGCCATCAGGGAGGGGGCTCAGCGGAAGCGGCGCAGCCGGAGGCTGTTGCCGACCACGAAGACCGAGGAGAAGGCCATCGCGGCCCCCGCGATCATCGGGTTGAGCATCCCGGCCGCCGCCAGCGGCAGGGCGGCGACGTTGTAGCCGAAGGCCCAGAACAGGTTGCTCTTGATGGTGCCGAGGGTCTTGCGGGAGAGCCGGATGGCGTCCGCCGCGGCCAGCAGGTCGCCGCGGACCAGGGTCAGGTCGCCGGCCTCGATCGCGGCGTCGGTGCCGGTGCCCATCGCCAGCCCCAGGTCGGCCTGGGCGAGCGCGGCCGCGTCGTTGACGCCGTCGCCGACCATCGCCACGACCTTGCCCTCGGCCTGCAGCCGCTTGACGGTGTCGACCTTGTCCTGCGGCATGACCTCGGCGATCACGTGCTCCGGCTTGATGCCCACCTCGGCGGCGACCGCCTCGGCGACCAGCTTGTTGTCACCGGTCAGCAGCACCGGGGTCAGGCCCAGGGAGCGCAGCTTGGCGATGGCCTCGGCGCTGGTCGGCTTGACCGCGTCCGCCACCTCCAGCACCGCCCGCGCCTCGCCGTCCCAGCCGACCGCGATCGCGGTGCGGCCGGCCGACTCGGCCTCGCGCTTGGCCTCGGCGAGGGCCTCCGGCAGGTACTGCGACCACTCGTTGAGCAGCGCCTCCCGGCCGGCCACCACGGCGTGGCCGTCCACCACGCCCTGGACGCCCAGGCCCGGCACGTTCTCGAAGCCCTCGACGGCGGGCAGTTCACCGGCCTTGGCGGCGGCGGTGGCGATCGCCCGGGCGATCGGGTGCTCGGAGGCGTGCTCCAGGGCGCCGGCCAGGCGCAGCACCTCGGCCTCGGTGACGCCCTCGACGGTGCGGACGGCGAGCAGGGTCATCTGGCCGGTGGTGACGGTGCCGGTCTTGTCCAGGACGATGGTGTCGACCTTGCGGGTGGACTCCAGGACCTCCGGGCCCTTGATCAGCACGCCCAGCTGGGCGCCGCGGCCGGTGCCGACCAGCAGCGCGGTCGGCGTGGCCAGGCCCAGGGCGCACGGGCAGGCGATGATCAGCACGGCGACGGCGGCGGTGAAGGCGGCGGTCCAGCCCTCGCCGGTGCCCAGCCAGTAGCCGAGGGTGGCCACGGCGAGGGTGATCACGATCGGCACGAAGACCGCGGAGATCCGGTCGGCGAGGCGCTGCGCGGCGGCCTTGCCGTTCTGCGCGTCCTCGACCAGCTTGGCCATCCGGGCGAGCTGGGTGTCCGCGCCGACCCGGGTCGCCTCGACGACCAGCCGGCCGCCCGCGTTGACGGTGGCGCCGGTGACGCCGTCGCCGACCCCGACCTCGACCGGCACCGACTCACCGGTCAGCATCGAGGCGTCCACCGCCGAGGCGCCCTCGACCACCGTGCCGTCGGTGGCGATCTTCTCGCCGGGCCGCACCACGAACCGGTCGCCCACCGCCAGCTCGGCGATCGGGATCCGCACCTCGGCTCCGCCGCGCAGCACCGTCACGTCCTTGGCGCCCAGCTCCAGCAGCGCCTTGAGAGCGGCCCCGGCGGTGCGCTTGGAGCGCGCCTCGAAGTAGCGCCCGGCCAGGATGAAGGCGGTGACGCCGGCCGCCGCCTCCAGGTAGATGTTCGAGGCGCCGTCGCTGCGGGCGATGGTGAACTCGAAGCCGTGCCGCATGCCCGGCATCCCGGCGTCGCCGAAGAACAGCGCCCACAGCGACCACAGGAACGCGGCGCCGGTACCGAGCGAGACCAGGGTGTCCATCGTCGCGGCGCCGTGCCGGGCGTTGGTGAACGCGGCCTTGTGGAACGGCCAGGCGGCGTACGTGACGACCGGGGCGGCGAGGGTCAGCGACAGCCACTGCCAGTTGTCGAACTGCAGCGCCGGGACCATGGCCATCGCGATCACCGGGACGGCCAGGGCCAGCGCGGTGAACAGCCGCTGGCGCAGCGGGGCCAGCTCGTCGGCGGACTCGGCCTGCTCGGCATCCTCGCCACCGGCGGTGGCCGGGGGCCTGGGCAGGGCGGCGGTGTAGCCGGTGGCCTCGACGGTGGCGATCAGGTCGGCCACCTCGACCTCGCCCTCGAAGGTGACCTTCGCCTTCTCGGTGGCGTAGTTGACGCTGGCCGAGACGCCGTCCATCCGGTTGAGCTTCTTCTCGATGCGGGCCGCGCACGAGGCGCACGTCATTCCGCCGATCGAGAGTTCCACCTCCGTGGAGGCGGGTGCCTGCGTGGTCATCGTTGCTCCTCGTGACAGTCGGTACTTCGAGGTACGTGCGCGGCCGGGCCGTCATACCCTGGAGGGGTATCAGGCGGTGCCGAGTTCATTTATACCCACGGGGGGTATCGAAGGCAAGCCCCCGGGATACCCCCGGCAGGTATTTTTTCAGGGCGGGGATCCGCTTGACTTGATACCCCCATGGGGTATTCACTCATGGGCATCGGACCACTCCCCCGCACCGCCCGCACTCCCCGCACTCCCGCCGGAAACCTTGAGGAGGGCCGCATGGCCGGCTACAGCACCGAGAAGGACCAGCTCCTGCGCCGACTGCGCCGCGTCGAGGGCCAGATCCGCGGCCTCCAGCGGATGGTCGACACCGACACCTACTGCATCGACACGCTGACCCAGGTCTCGGCCGCCACCAAGGCCCTCCAGTCCGTCGCCCTGAACCTGCTCGACACCCACCTCGCCCACTGCGTCCAGGACGCCATCGCGGGCGGCGGTGCCGAGGCCGACGCCAAGGTCGCCGAGGCCTCCCAGGCCATCGCCCGGCTCATGCGGGCCTGAGGCACCCTTCCCACCACCGAGGAGAACCCCGCCATGAACACCGCCCTGCGCATCACGGCCTTCACCGCCGGCCTCGCCGCCGCCTTCGGCCTCGCCCTCGGCGTCGGCCACGCCACCGGTAACGGTCCCGCCCCCAAGCCCGCCGCCGAACACGCGGGGCACGACGCCGGACACGCCGGGCACGATTCAGGGGGCGGTGGCGCCGCCGCCGAGCACCTGCCCGGCGGACTCCAGATCTCCGAGCGCGGCTACACCCTGAGCGTCGACAACCCCTTCGTCACCGCCGGCTCCCCCACCGACCTGCGGTTCCGCATCCTCGGCGCGGACGGCAAGCCCGTCACCGCCTACCAGCAGCAGCACGAGAAGGAACTCCACCTGATCGTCGCCCCGCGCGACCTCTCCACCTTCCAGCACCTGCACCCCACCCTCGCCGCCGACGGCACCTGGAGCGCCCCCACCGCCGTACCCGCCGCCGGCGAGTACCGGGTGTTCGCCGACTTCACCCCGGCCGGCGCCGAGGGCCTCACCCTCGGCGCCGACCTCCACGCCGCCGGCGACCTGCGCCCCGCCCCGCTGCCCGAGACCGGACGCACCGTCACCGTCGACGGCTACACCGTCACCCTCGGCGGCGACCTCACCCCCGGCCGCAGCAACCACCTCACCCTGAACGTCAGCAAGGACGGCGCCCCCGTCACCGACCTCCAGCCCTACCTCGGCGCCTACGGCCACCTGGTCGCCCTGCGCGCCGGCGACCTCGCCTACCTCCACGTCCACCCGGACACCACGACCCCGGGCCCCGAGATCGGCTTCACCACCACCGCGCCGAGCGGCGGCAGCTACCGGCTCTTCCTGGACTTCCAGCACCAGAACACCGTCCACACCGCCGCCTTCACCGTCACCGCGGACAGCACCGCCGCCCCCGCCACCGAGGAGCCGGCCGCCGACCACCAGCACTGAGCAGCCCCCGCACGAGAAGTGCCGGGCGATCCCTCCCACGGGATCGCCCGGCACTTTCGCGCTCTCCGGAGGCGAAGCGCGCGAACGGCGTCCAGCCGTCGGGCAGCGTGGTCCGAACGCGCGCGGCGCGCCCCGCCACCAGCCAGGCCCCGAGGCCTCACCCGGTCGCGTCCCCACCGGCACCGGGCGGCCGGCTCGGGCCCGGGGAAGGGCGTATTCCGTCACAGAGGTCTCACACCCAGATGGAGAACGCGTCTCACACCGCAGGTCAGCGCCGTGGGACGCGTCTCCATGGCTGATGGGACGTCAGACCTCCACCCGGACGGCTGGTGGATTGCGGCACAGTTCTGCCGCGGCTCGGTGAGCACGAGCCGACACCCGAGACCGCTCCCTGGAAGGAACACTCCGTGAGCCTCAAGTCGCGTATCGCCAAGGCGGCCACCGCGACCGCCGTCGCCGGCGCCGCCCTCCTCACCCTGGCCGGCCCCGCCAGCGCCAACCCGAACGCGCCGTACCTCGGCTACGGCTACGCCAACAACACCCACGCCGTGTGGTGCGTGCAGCACCAGTTCAACTACTTCGTCAAGAACGCGTACATCAACTACCCGGCCATCGGCGAGGACGGCCTGTGGGGCCCGGAGACCTACAACGCGATGGTCTGGCTGCAGAAGTCCTTCATGGACCCGCCGGCCGACGGCATCGTCGGCCCGAAGACCGGCCAGTACCTGTACCAGATGGGCGACCCGTACTACACGGGCTACGGCAGCGCCAACCCGTCCAACGCGTACTGCTGGCAGTACCTCCCGACCATCTGAGCCAGATCCCCTTCAGGAGACCCGAATGAGCCTCAAGTCCCGCATCGCCAAGGCCGCCACCGCGACCGCCGTCGCCGGCGCCGCCCTCCTCACCCTGGCCGGCCCCGCCAGCGCCAGCCCCAGCGCCCCGACCCTCGGTGACGGCTACGCCAACAACGGCCACGCCGTGTGGTGCGTCCAGCACAACCTCAACCACTTCCTGAGCATCACCACCGTCTCCGACCACCCCGCTCTGTTGGCGGAGGACGGCATCTGGGGCCCGCAGACCAAGGCGGCCGTCGAGTGGCTGCAGTCCAGCTCCTACGTCGACGGCCAGAAGCTCCAGGTCGACGGCTTCGTCGGCCCGCTCACCGGAGACATGATCATCGGGGACGGTGACCCGTACTACGTCGGCAGCTACAACGCCTACTGCTGGCAGTACATCCCCACCACCTACGGACCCTGATCATCCGTCGCGCGAGGAGCGGTACATGACCACGAAGACCTTCGGCCGAGGCATGGTGGCGGTGGCCATGGCCGGCGCCGCGCTGCTGGGCCTGTCCGGGACCGCCAGCGCCTCCGACACCGCCGACTACATCGGCGACAACCAGCCCGACAACACCCACGGCGTCTGGTGCGTCCAGCACCTGATCAACGATGTGGCCCGGCAGAACAACCGGGCGACCGTCGACGAGGACGGTGTCTGGGGCCCGCGGACCAAGGACCAGGTCCTGTGGTTCCAGAACTTCGTCCACGTGCCGGCGGACGGCATCGTCGGCCCCTTCACCGGCGACAACATTCTCTATCGCGGCGACCAGTACTACGGCGGGAAGTCCGGCTACTGCTTCACCTACGTGCCCAGCGACTCGGGCCTGTTCGAGTAGCACCTGCCCGTCGAGCACATCGAGCGCCAGGGAGGGTGAAGCACCCCACCCTCCCTGGCGAACCATCACGGATCTGGAGACCCTCCTGTGAGTACCCTCCTCCCCACCCGGCGCCGGTTGTCGCTGGGCCTGGCCCTGGCGGCCGTGCTGACGGGCGTCGGCGCGTACACCGCCTCGGCCGCATCCGCCGCGGCCGCGCCGAGCCCGACTCCCCTGACCTCCTCGGCCTGCCCGGCCGACCTGCAGCAGGGTGAGGCCGACGGCTGCGTCACCCAGCTCCAGCTGGAGCTGAACCTGACCGGTGCCCAGATCACCGTGGACGGGCAGTTCGGGCCGGCCACCGGCGCGGCCGTGCGCACCTTCCAGGCCTCGCACGCCCTGGGCGTCGACGGCATCGTCGGTCCGGCCACCAAGTCGGCGCTCGACGCGGCCGCGGCCTCCTCCTCCGGCACCGTGGACCTGCGCACCCAGTGCGGCGACCTGCGGACCGGCGCCAGTGGCCCGTGCGTCTCGACCCTGCAGACGATGCTGAACACCTTCAACGCGGGCCGCCTGGCCGTGGACGGGCAGTTCGGGCCGGCCACCGACACGGCCGTGCGCAACTTCGAGGCCTCGCACGCCCTGGCCATCGACGGGGTTGTCGGCATCGCCGTCAAGAACGCCCTCTACACCAGCACCCCCACCCCGCTGCCCAGCGGCGCCGTCGACCCCGCCAAGGTCCTGAACGCGGCGAAGTCGTACCTGGGCGTCCCCTACGTGTGGGGCGGCGGCCACTCCCTGCGCGGCGAGGGCCCCGGCCCGTCGCTCGGCACCTGCGACGGCTACACCGGCTCGATCCAGCCCTGCCCTGCCAACACCACCGCCGGCCTGGACTGTTCGGGCCTGGTCCGCGCGGCCTTCTGGTTCGGCGCCGGCATCGACCTCGCCAACGGCGGCGACACCAACCAGCAGACCCTGGACAGCCACCTCACCCCGATCACGGAGTCCCAGCGCCGGCCCGGCGACGTCGAGTACTTCGGAACGGACGCGCACACCACCGTGCACGTCGTGCTCTACGCCGGCACCGACCCCGCCACGGGCGCGGACATGATGTACGAGGCGAAGGAAACCGGCACCAACGTCCACTACGTCAGCCTTCGCACCGGCGGCTACTGGTACCACGTCTCGGCCTGACCACCCGGGCGAGGCCCGACACCACCCGCCCGGGGCCCTGTGCACTCAGGCATGTCATCGGCGGCGCACCGTCCGCCCCGGGCCATCCGCCTGTCCCATATGAAGGAGAACGTCCATGCGTACCAAGCTCGCTGCCATCGCCGCGGGAGCCGTCGTGTTCACCGGCCTCGGAGTCGGCACCGCCACCACCGCGTCCGCCACCACCCCTCCCGCGTGCAGCTGGTACGGCTTCCACAGCGACAACGAGCCGGAGGTGAGCTACGGCGACAGCGGCGCGGAGATCAAGACGCTGCAGTGCGAGCTCAACTACAGCGTGCGCGGCGCCGGTCTGCAGGTGGACGGGATCTTCGGCGGCAACACCCTCTCCGTCGTGAAGAAGTTCCAGGGGTGCGCCGGTCTCCAGGTCGACGGCATCGTCGGCCCGAACACCTGGGCCGCGCTGGACAGCCAGAGCGACATCGACACCGAGGCGAACTACATCTGCTGATCCGGCCCGACCGAGTACTCCCCATCACCTGTACCGAAGGAAGAACCATGCGCCACAAGCTTGCGGCCGTCGTCATCACCACCGTGCTGGCCGCCGGATTCGGCGTGACCACCGCCGGCAGCGCCTCGGCTGAAACCGCGGACTGCGGCGTGTACAGCAAGAGCGAGCCGGAGCTGAGCTACGGCGACAGCGGTAACGAGGTCAAGGCGTTGCAGTGCGAACTGAACGCGTCCTCCACCTTCTTCTCCACCCCCTTCAACCTGAGCGTCGATGGACAGTTCGGCGACCAGACCCTCGCCGCGGTGAAGAAGTTCCAGGGGTGCGCCAAGCTCCAGGCCGACGGCATCGTCGGCCCGAAGACCTGGTCCGCGCTGGACTTCTGGGCCACCCCGTGGAACGAGCTCACCGGCTGCTGACGAATCGTCGATCGTTGGGGCGTGCCGAAGCCGCCGGGGCCCGGACCGCCTGGCCGGGGAGTTCCAAGGCGCAGTCGATCTCCGGGAATCGGCGGATTCCCGGGGACATCGCAACACAGTGATCGACTGGCGTCGGCCAGGAGCCTGGCGAGATGCTCGGCTGGGGTCCCCCAGCCGAGCGTTTTGCGTGGGCTCCCGTTCAGTTCGGCGGTGACCACGGGCGGGCCCTCGCGCGTGCGGCGGGACAGGTTCACCCCCGCTTCGGGCTCACTCGGCCTCCCCCGGAAGCGGGACAGGACCGAGGTCGCCCTCGGGCTCGCGAGTGAGGATGGCGAGCAGATCGGGATCCGCACAGATCTCGGCGCTGTGCTTCCATTGGGTCAACAGGAGCGCGATCGGGGCCAGGTTGTCCAGTGCCACCGCTCCCCGTGCAGTGTCGACCAGCTCGGCGAGCAGAGCGTCGATGTCTTCGTCGGGCAGGAAAGTGACCCACGGCAGGGCTTCGGGCAGTGCCTGTCGCAGGGCGTCGATGTTCTCGGTCCGCACCAGCCCCGCGAGCAGGCGCGAGGTGAAGTCCACGACGGTCGCATCGCGTTCCATCTGGTCGATGCGCATCAACGCGAGGTCCCCGGCGTCGCGCCTCCGGAGTCGGAGCGCGCGGACGGCATCGAGTCGGCGCGTCGTCGCGGCCGGGTGGTGGAGCAGTTCGCTGAACGGCACGTCCTCGTAGGCCACGGCCATAACATCCACAGTAGCTCGGATGTCGGCCCAGAGGCCTTGCGAATCGGGTGAATCTCAGCGGCGGCCGCGGTGGTCACGGCCCAGGTGCGGGAGGTGCCGACCGGTCTCAGCGGAACGCGGCGACGTTGCGGGCGGCCCAGTCGGCGAAGGGGCGCGGGGCGCGGCCGAGGACCCGCTGGATGTCCGGACTGACGCGCAGCTCGGCCGGGCTCGGGGAGCCGAGGATGTCCAAGGTGTCGTCGGCGAGTTCCGCCGGCATGCTCCGGGCCATGGCGGCCTTGGCCTCGTCGCGGGTGAGCTCGTGGAACCTCACCGGCGTGCCGAGCGTGGCCGCGATGGCCTCCGTCTGCCCGCGCGGCGTGATCACCTCCGGGCCGGTCAGCTCGTACACGCCGCCGACGTGCCGGTCGTCCAGCAGACAGGCCGCCGCGACTGCGGCGATGTCCGTCGGGTCGACGATCGGTACGCCGACGTCCCCGAAGGGCGCGGCGACGACCTGGTGCGCGCGAACGGACTCGGCCCACCACAGGGCGTTGGAGGCGAAGCCGCCCGGCCGCAGGACGGCCCACTCCAGGCCGGACTCCCGCAGCGCGTCCTCCAGCGCGCGCATCGCGATCCGCGTCGGGCCGAACGGCCTGGTCGCCACGCCCTGACTGGAGAGCAGGACGACCCGGCGCACCCCGCCCGCCGCGGCTTCGCCGATGATGTCGGTAGGACTGGATCCAGCCGCGTGCAGGTCTCCGGACAGCAGCAGGAACAACGCCTTCGCCCCCTCCAGCGCCGGCTCGAGGCCGGCCGGCCTTCCCAGATCTGCCACCACGTGGCGGACGCCGTCCGGCACCGCCGCCGCGTGCCGCGACACCGCCGTCACCTGCTCCCCCGCCTCGGCCAGCGCCTGCGTCAACGGCCGGCCGACGTTCCCGGTAGCCCCGGTCACCACGATCATGATCAGCTCCTTGTCGGATGTCCTCTGTGTTCCCGACGCTAGGACCGGCGGCTAACTTTTCGTAAGGACATACCTGGAGGTAAGTTCATGACATGACGGAAGGTTTGCAGCACAGCCAGGCCGAGGCCAGAGCCCGGTATGACGTGTTTCACACCGACTGTCCCGCCCGCGACATGGTCGACCACGTGACCAGCAGGTGGGGCATCTGGGTGCTGATCTCCTTGCGGAGCAACGATCTCCGGTTCTACGAGCTGCGCGAAAGCATCCAAGGCATCAGCGAGAAGATGCTCTCCCAGACCCTGCGCGCGCTGGTCGACGACGGCCTGGTCTGGCGGAAGGTCGAGCCGACGACGCCACCCCAAGTCACCTACGGACTGACCGACTTCGGCCGGGAGGTCAGCGAGCCGCTGACGGAGCTGTTCGACCGGATCACCAGCCGACTGTCGCTGCTCGGCCTGCGCCGGCCCGGCAATGACTGACCGACTGCCGGTGAACACCCGGCGGCCCTAGGATCCCGGCCATGCCCTTGCCTCAGCCCGATGATCTGACTTCGCTGGTCCTGCGTACCGACTTCGGTGACGACGAAGCCTGGGATGCCTTTCGTGCCGCACTCGACGCTGCCGGCGAGTATCCCCATGCCACGTATGTCAGCGACCTTCGCTTCGCTGACGTGGATGTCCGGGCGCTGCTGGACGAAGAGGCCGCGACAGAGGAAGACGACCAGGTCATCGACGTATTCCTGGCGGACGCGACCACGATGAAGAGCCCTGGCCACCCATTGCTGGCCGTGGACCTCTCGCACGAACCCGGGCGGACGTTCAGGGTCCCGGCTCGATGGTTTCCGGATGTGTCCGCCAATCTCAGCATCGCCAACATGGACTTTGCGGAGTTCGCCGATGCTGCTGATGGATCGGGGACCTTCCGCGGCTTTGACGGAGACTGACGCCTCACTACTGAGACGTGCGGGGCGAACCTTCGGGTGAGGATGGCGTTCAGCACCGGATCAGCGCAGATCTCGGCGCTGTGCCGCCACTGGTTCAGCAGGAGCGCGATCGGGCCGAGGTCGTCGGGCGGAAGGCTGCTCCACGGCAGGGCTTCCGAAAGTGCTCGGTGCAGGGCGGCGAGATTCTCGGCTTGCGCCAGGTCCGCGAGCAAACGGCAGGTGTCGTTCACAGGTTCCAGAATCCTCGGATCGGAAGAGACGTCAGTGGTGGTCGTGACCCGAACGGGAGGTGCCGGGCGATCCGCGCAGGATCGCCCGGCAGCTCCGTTTACCCGGACGGGTGTCGGGCGGCTTGCCGGAGCACTGCGAGGAGAAGGGCTTCCGCGTTTCCCGGGGTGGCCGCCCAGAACTGCATCTCGGTGTGGGCGGCCTGACGGCGGGGGCTGACGGCACGGACCGGGCGGGAGAACTGGGCGCTGAGGCACCACCACATCTCGATGCGGGCCCAGGTGAGTCCCCCGATCACTCGGGGTCCGTCGCGCGCAGGTGGATCGGATGGGCGGACTCGATGCCGATGAAGGCGATCGCGCGCACCGCGCCGAACTCGACCAGCTGGTGGGCGATTCGGGCGGCGGAGGCGTCGCTGAAGAGGTCGGCGAGGTAGCCGGCCTGGTCGTCGTCCAGCGGGAGTCGGGCGAGGCTGGTGCGGATGGCGTCGAGGGCGTCGGAGAGCCTGGCAAAGGAGGCGACCTTCGTGATGCCCTTGATCTCGACCGTTACGGGGAAGGGGAGTTCGGCACTCACTGCGCGCCTCCTTCGATCCGCGCCCACATCACCTTGCCGATGCCACCCAGACGCGGGCAGCAGCCCCAGCCGGACGCCAGCTGGGAGACGAGCCAGAGCCCGCGCCCGGTCTCGTCGTACTCGGTGACGGGGCGCGGGATCGACGGCCGGTTGGCGTCGGCGTCGTGCACCTCGATGCGGAGCGAGCCGGGGTGGAGTTCGAACCGGATGAAGATCAGCCGACCCGGCGGGGTCTTGGCGTGGAGGATGGAGTTCGCGACGAGCTCGCCGAGCACCAACTCCCCGGAGTCGAGGAACCGTTCGCCGTCGGGCTGTTTGGCGAGGAAGGTTCGGAGCAGACGCCGGGCGAAGCCGGCGGACTTGTGGTGCCTGGGCAGCCACCACGAGCACTCACTCGCAGGGGCAGGCGGCTTCTCCAACGTTCCGGGCATGGCAGGGCCTCCTCCGGGGGTGATGGGAAATCTCGCGATCCGGAGGGCGGCGAGAGGCATGGGAATGCCCGAGCGATGAGCCGCCAGGATCACGCTACGTAGTGCGGGGCACTACGCCAGGTAGCATGCCTCCTGCGGATGCCGTCTCGCAACACTGAACATCAATTCGCATATGCTCTTTTGAATCTGACGTGACGACACCCCACCCGTCACGCGAGACTGTGAAGCAACGACAGAGTGCGATGAGGGGAGGTCGCAGCGTGACCGCAATGCCCACGGTGCGCCGCCGGATGCTGGGTGCAGAGCTCCGGAAGATTCGGGAGGGCCTACGCCTCACGGTTGACGAGGTGTCGGCCCGGCTCGGTTGGCACCAGTCCAAGGTCAGCCGACTGGAGAACGGCCGCTACGGTGTGCGCGCGAACGAGGTCGGGGTACTGCTCGACGTCTACCAGGTCACAGATCCGGAGACCCGCGAGGCACTCGCGACGCTGGCGCGCGAGGGCAAGCGAAGGGTGTGGTGGCAGCCGTACTCGGATGTGATCTCGCAGCGCTACGCCTCGTTCATCAGCTTCGAGGCGGAAGCGGTGTCGATTCGGAACTTCGAGTCATCGCTCGTGCCGGGACTGCTCCAGACTGCCGACTACGCACGTGCGCTGATCCGGCAGTTGGAGCCCGAGGCCACACCCGACGAGATCAATGCACTGGTCGACGTACGTCTGGCTCGTCAGAACGCGACACTTCGGCGAGAGGAGCCATTGAAGCTCTGGGCGATCGTGGATGAGGCCGCGCTCCGCCGCTTCATCGGCAGCCGGACCATCATGTCAAAGCAGTTGCAGCAGCTCATCGCCGCCTCCCGCGAGCCGAACGTCACCTTGCAAGTTGTGCCGTTCTCGGCTGGCGCTCACGCAGGCGTGCATGGGTCGTTCGCGGTTCTGGAGTTTCCCGTCCGAGGAGATCTCGACGTGGTGTACACCGAGGCCCTGACGAGTAGCCTCTATCTCGAACGGGATAGCGACGTCGCCGCCTACGACCAGGCGTTTGATCGGCTCCGGGCAGCCGCACTCGACGTTGCGCCGTCACGACGGCTTGTCGCGCAGATCGCAAAGGAATTTGAGCAATGATCAGCCACCAGAACTTGGACCTGAGTCACGCCAGCTGGCGAAAGAGCAGGTTCAGCGCCAATCAGGGCAACTGCATCGAGGTCGCCGACGGCCTCGTCGGCATCGTTCCCGTCCGCGACTCCAAGGACCCCAGCGGGCCGGCCCTCACCTTCCCCGCCGACGCGTGGACGGCCTTCGTCACCGCCATCAAGACCGGCGAACTCCCCAACGCCTGACTGGAAGACCGCGCTCAGTGAGCGGGCGTCGAAGCTGCTGATCTCCGAAGTGGCAGGAAGCTATGGACACGGTTGACATGACCGGAGCGGTGTGGGTCAAGTCCACCCGCAGCAACGGACAATCCGCCTGCGTTGAGGTCGGGTTCCTCGACAACGACATCGTCCCAGTCCGCGACTCCAAAGACCCCGGCGGCCCGGCGCTCACCTTCCCCGCCGACGCGTGGACGGCCTTCGTCACCGCCATCAAGACCGGCGAACTCCCCACCAGCTGAACAGGTTTGCGCGAGAAGTCGGCCTGGCCGACTTCTCGCGCAAACCTCATCAGTGGTGGCCGTGGTGGTCGTGGCCCGCGTGCGGGTCACCGTGTGCTGCGTGCCCGCCCGCGTCCGGGGGGCCGCCCATCATCCGCAGCATCGCGGCGCCGCCGGTGCGGAAGAAGCGGATGAGGAGGACCACCGCGAGCAGCAGGAAGGCGATGTTGAGCCAGGTGGTGTAGTTCCACTCGACGCCGGACATCGGGATCTCGGCGTTCCGCTGGTTGGGCACCAGGCCGAGGCCGCCGAAGAGGAACTCGACCACGTACCCGGCCAGCACCATCGCCGCGTAGAACGTCCCGAGGAGGAAGAAGGCCATCCGGGGGCCGTAGTACTTCCGGTAGATGTTGAGGATAGGCAGGATCAGCAGGTCGGCGAAGATGAACGCGACCACCCCACCGAAGCTGATGCCGCCCTTCCACAGCACCACCGCCAGCGGCACGTTGCCGATCGAGCAGACGAAGGACGCCATCGCCACCAGCGGGCCGATCAGCGGCCCCCACAGCCTGCCCGCCAGCGGGTGGTCGGCGAAGAAGAAGGCCTGCCAGAAGGAGTCGGGGACCCAGGCGGCGATGGCGCCGGCGATGAGCAGGCCGATCACCAGGTCCGTGAGGATGGCGGCCCACTCCATCACGAAGACGTGCGAGACCGAGGTGAGGCCCTGCCGGGAGAGCAGGCGGCGGGCGAAGGAGCCCTCCCCGGCCACCGACATGTCCATCGCCGCGTGGCCTTCCATCGAGCCCGCCCGTCCGTACGACGCCTGCTCGCGGGCCTCGCGGAGCGGGCGGTCGCGCAGCAGCAGGCGGAACAGCAGCGCGAGCAGCAGGATCATCACCGGTCCGCCGACGAACTCCGCCGCGGTGAACTGCCACCCCAGCAACAGGGCCAGGATGACGCCGAGTTCGACCACCAGGTTCGTCGAGGCGATCTCGAAGGCCATCGCCGCGGTGAAGTTCGCGCCCTTGCGGAACAGCGAACGGGCCAGGGCGACGGCCGCGTAGGAGCAGGAGGAGGAGGCCGCGCCGAGGGCGGAGGCGACGGCGAGGGTGCGCGGGCGGTCGTCGCCGAGCAACCGCACCACGGTGGACTTGTGGACCACCGCCTGCACGACGGCGGAGAGCAGGAAGCCGAGGATCAGGGCCCAGGTGATCTCCCAGGTCATCGATCCGGCGATGGACAGCGCGTGCAGGATCGCGTGCATGGTGGTCCGCCTTCCTCAGAGCCGTGTCCCCGGTGGGCGCCGGTCACCATATACCCGTACGGGGTATTCAGGAACCGTGGCGCGCCGACACCCGCCGCTGGGCCGCCCGTACGGCCAGCGCACCCGCCGCGCCGAGGACGCACAGCACGGTGGCGGCCAGCACGGCGTGGTTGGCGCCGTCGGCGGCGGCCCGGGCGGTGGCGGGGCGGCCGAGGCCCATCAGGGTGACGGTGACCGCGACGCCGAGCGAGGAGCCGAGGTAGCGGGCGGTGTTGTTGGCCCCCGAGCCCATCGCGGCGCGGTGCGCGGGGACGCTGGTGACGGCGAGGCGGCCGAGCGCCGCGTTGAGCACACCGCTGCCGACACCAGCCACCGCCAGGCCCGGGGCCAGCCGCAGCCAGGAGTCGCCGGGGTGCAGCCCGAGCAGGGCGAGTTCGCCGAGCCCGCAGACCAGCAGAGCGACGGCCAGCTGGGCGGTGGCGCCGATCCGGTCGGCGAGGCGCCGGGCCTGGAGTGCGGCGACCACCGACAGGCCGGACCAGATCGCGAGCACTCCCCCAGCCGCCAGCGCAGACACCCCGAGCACCCGCTGGAGGGCATTGGGCAGGCAGCTCATCAGCCCGACCACCGCGAGCCCGGTGAACAGCGCCCCGCCGGTGGCGGCGACGAAACCGGGGTCGCGGAACAGCCGCAGGTCCAGCATCGGGTGGTCGCTGCGGGCCTCGACCAGGGCGAACGCGGCGAGCAGCAGCACGCCCGCGGCCAGGAGGCCGAGCACGGTCGGGCTGGTCCAGCCGTAGCGGCCCTCCGCGAGGCCGGCGATCAGGGCGGCGGTGCCGGTGCCGAGGGTGATCACGCCCGGAGTGTCGATCCGCCGCCGATCGCGGCTGCCGGACTCCTCCAGGGCTGTGACGGCGAGCCCGAACAGGGCGACGGCGAGCAGGGCGAGGCCCCAGTAGACGGCGCGCCAGCCGAGCCAGCGCTCCGCGAGCGCCGCGTACACCGGGCCGACGGCAATGCCGAGGCCGACGGCCGCGCCCCAGACGCCGAGGGCCCGGACCCGGGCGGCGCCGCTCGGGTAGGCCTCGCCGATCAGGCCGAGGCTGGGGGCGAGGACGGCGGCGGAGGCGGCGCCCTGGACCACCCGGGCGGCGAGGAAGACGCCCGTTCCGGGGGCGGCCGCCGCGGCGGCGCTGGAGAGTGCGAGCAGGGCGGCGCCGGCGGTGAACACCCGCTTGCGGCCGAGGTCGTCGGCGATGCTGCCGGCGGTGAGCAGCAGGGCGGACAGGCCGACCAGGGCGCCGGTGAGCACCCAGGTCTGGGCGGTGGGGCCGGCGTGCAGGCCCGCCGCGGTGGGGGCGAGAGTGGTCATCGGCACGGTGTAGGCGACGAGGACCAGCAGAGTGCCGTAGGCGGCGGTCGCGAGGACGGCCTGCGCACGGGGGATGGTCACGACCGGGCTCCCGGGTTCGGTTTCGGTCAGCGGTTCGGTGTCGTCGGCGGTTCGGTCTCGTCGGCGGTTCGGTCGTCAGCGTCCGGGGCAGCTGTGGGCGGCGCCGTCCCGGGCCGGTTCGGCGGCCGCGGCGGCGACGGCGGTGGCCAGGCAGGCGATCAGGCAGCGGGTCACCGGGTGGCGGACGGCTCGCAGGAGGGCGGCGAGCGGGGCGGAAGGTGCTTCAGGGTGCATGGTCGGGCGCTCCTTCGAGTTCGAGAAGGACGTACGGGGCCGCGCCGGTCGCGCGGCCCCGTACGGAGGGGAGGAGCGGGGCAGACCGGGGTCGGGGTCCGCCCCGCGAGGGGGTGGGGGACGGCCTCACGCGGCCGTCGCGGAGTGCGCCTCGGGCGCCGGGGCGGCGGCCGCCTCGGCGCGCGGGGTGCGCAGGGTGGCGACCGCGAGCACACCGCCGACCAGGGCGATCGCCGCGGCGCCGACGAAGGCGGCGGAGAAGCCGGAGGTCAGGCCCTCGACGGTGGTGCCGGTGGTCTGCGCGCCGGCCAGGGCGGTCATCGCGGCCAGGCCGAGCGCCGAGCCGACCTGGTAGCCGGTGTTGACGATGCCGGAGGCGAGGCCGCCCTCCTCCGGGGGCGCGCTGGAGATCGCGGTGCCCAGCGAGGGGATGAAGGCGAGCGCCATGCCGATCGCGGCGACCAGCGAGGCGGGCAGCACGTCGGTCCAGAAGTTGCCGTCCGAGCGGGCCAGCGAGAGCCCGCCGAGGCCGACGGCCAGGGCGATCATGCCGGTGACGACGAGCGGCTTGGGGCCGAAGCGGGCGATCAGCCGGGGCGCCAGGGTGATCATGATGGCCATGATCGCGACGGTCATCGGCAGCAGGGCCGCGCCGCTGGCGAAGGCGCCCAGGTGGAGCACCTGCTGGAGGTACAGGTTGAGGAAGAACCACATCGGCACCCAGGCCGCGGCCAGCAGGAACTGGGCGAGGTTGGCGGCGCCGAGGTTCGGCACCCGGAAGATGCTCAGCCGCATCAGCGGCTCGCGGCGCTTGGACTGGATGACCAGGAAGGCGATCAGCAGCACGGCGGCGCCGGCCAGGGTCAGCAGGGTCGGGGCGGAGGCCCAACCCGCCTCCGGGGCGCGGACGATGGCGTACACCGCGGCGGCCAGGCCGCCGGTGACGGTGAGCGCGCCGAGGATGTCGATGCCACCGCTGCGCCGGGGGGCGTGCGGCATCAGCGACGGGGTGGCGAGCAGCGCGATCAGAACCACCGGGACGTTGATGTAGAACACCCACGGCCAGCTGATGTACTGGGTGATCAGGCCGCCGAGGAAGACGCCCGCGGTGCCGCCGGCCGGGGCCGCCGCGCCGTACAGGGCGAAGGCCTTGGTGAGCTCCTTCGGGTTGCCGCCGAAGAGCATCATCAGCAGGGTGAGCGCGGAGGGGGCGATCATCGCGGCGCCGAGGCCCTGGACGGCACGGCCGGCCAGCTCGGTCGGGACGTTCTGGGCGAGCCCGGCGACCAGCGAGCCGACGCCGAGGACGGCCCAGCCGGTGCTGAACAGGCGGCGGGCGCCGAGCAGGTCGGACAGTCGGCCGCCGAGCAGGAGCAGGCCGCCGAAGGCGACCACGTAGGCGTTGAAGACCCAGGACAGGTTCTCCTGGCTGAAGCCGAGGTCGTCCTTCATCTTGGGCAGCGCCACCCCGATGATCGAGGTGTCCATGATCACCACGAACTGGGCGGCGGCGATCAGCGCCAGCGCGCGCCACCTCCGGGGGTTCGGCCCGGTGTTGTCGGTTGCCATCTCTTACTCCCTACCCGTTAGGGGTATCAGCCGGGGCGGGGAGGCCCACGGCATACGTCGGTGGTCGTCAACTGCCGTTCCAGGCATGCCGGAAAGGCCGGATGGGTGACCCCGTTGAAGACGCTGCCGAGCATACCCTAGGGGGGTAGGGTTTAACCCGCCGGAAGCCGGAAGGAGCGCGGAGGCACGGCGGAGCGGGGGGGCATCCGCCCCGGGGTGCGGCCGGGCGCCGGACGGCCGCCCAGCAGGCCGGAAGCACCGCGCCGCCAGGCCCCCGGCTATCCGTTTCCTAAGTAAATTCGCAGAACTCCCTTGACTGGAGCCTGACTTGATTTCGCCATAGGGCTCCGCTCTACTGGCCTCCCGAACCCCCCGCACGCCGAAAAGAGGACCGAACGATGGACTCCACGGTGGAGCTGCGTCCCGCCCGCCAGACCGAGGCCGTCGCCATCTCCCGGCTCCTCGCGGACTGCTGGCGCCAGGACTACGCGGAGTACCTCGGCGGCCAGCGCACCGAGCACCTGATCGCCACCTACTGCCCGGTCGGCCGGATCACCGTCGAGATCTCCGGCGGCGGCGCCGGGGACGGCTGGCTCGGCTGGCTCGTCGCCGACCACGGCGAGCAGGTGGTCGGCGCGGCCGCCGGCGGCATCGCCACCATCGGATCCGGCGAGGTCTACACGCTGTGCGTGGCCGGCGACCACCGCCGCCAGGGCATCGGCAGCGGCCTGCTCGCCGCCCTCACCGAGCAGCAGCAGGGCCGCGGCGCGGCCGAACAGTGGGTCGGCGCGCACGGCCCCGACGACCCCTCGCTCCCCTTCCTCTCCCGGCAGGGCTTCACCGCCGACCCCGGGCAGTCCTCCCCCACGGGTATCCGGCTGCGGCGCACCCTCTGACGCCCGGTACGGGGTAGGGGTATCCGGCGCTTCTGCCGAAGGTCCCCTGCCAGCGGTCCCCTGCCAGCGGTCTCCTGACAAAGACCTCCCGCCAAAGGTCGCCGGGCTTCAGCACCCATGGCGTCCACCGGCCGCGGCGCGAACACGCCGTCGCCGCACCTCCTCCGGGCCGAACTCCGGGCGCAGAATGAAGTCACCGCCCCCTTCGCCCAGTTCGGGCAACTTCCCACCTCCCGGAGGAGCCATGCTGCTGCGCACCGGACGCCCGGTCGGCACCCTGCGCACCGTTCCGCGCCCCACCGCCGACCCCCTCCCGCACGGCGCCGACATCCTCGACTACCTGCGCGCCGCCCGCGCCACCGGCGGACCCGTCCTCGACCTCGGCGCCGGCTCCGGCCGCTTCGCCGTCCCCCTCGCCCGCCAGGGCTTCGACGTCGACGCCGTCGACCGCGACCCGGCCCGGCTCGCCCGGCTGCGCACCTGGGCCGGCACCCTGCCCGAGACCCACCCCGGCCGGGTCACCACCATCCGCGCCGAACTCGCCGAACTCACCCTGCACCGCCGCTACGGCCTGGTCATGATGGCCGGCGGCCTGATCCTCGAACTCCCCGACCGGGTCCGGCCGCTGCTGCTGCTGGAGATCGCCGCACACCTGACCAGGGACGGCGTGCTCGCCCTCGACTGGATCGCCCCCGACCGCCCGGGCTCCGCACCCGGCACCGCTTCCGGCGGCACCCCGCCCGCCGACCTGCGCGCCTGCGGACTGCGCGTCCTGCGGCGCGACCGCCGCCCGCTGGCCGGTGGCCGCTCCAGCACCTTCCTGCTCTGCGGCCGGCGCGGCTGAGCGATCCGCGACCGGGGATCACGCCCCCGCCCCCTCCGAACGCCCGCTCGCAGCACCCCCGTTGTGTTGCGGGAGCGTAACTCGACGTCAGGTAGCATGCTCTGCACGTTCGACGTGGAGGGGGCGACATGGCGACATCGAGCGGAGGCAAATCCTCCGAGCAGGCACTGTCCGTCTATCGCGAACTCCGAGCCCGCGGCTCCCGGCCGTTCTCCCAGCTCACCGGCGTGCTCGGCCTCACCGAGACCCAGGCCGCCGAATGCTGGGCCGAACTGGAGTCGCTCGGCCTGATCACCGGCACAGGCACCGGCACAGGCACCGGCCCGCAGGCCGAGGCGCACGCCACCGCCGTCGACCCCGAGGTCGCCCTGCTGCGCATCCTCGCCCGCGAGGCCCAGGAGGTGCGCGAGCGCCAGGAGCGCACCGAACTCACCTTCGCCGCCGTCGAGGAGCTCACCAGACGCTACCTGCGCGGCGGCGGCGCCGTGCCCTCCGAGGTCGAGGTCGAGGTGCTGACCGGCCGCAGCCGCATCCAGCAGACCCTGGAGGACATCTCCGACACGGTCCACACCGAGATCGCCTCGATGCACCCCGGCGCCCTGCCCACCGGCGACTTCCTCACCGCCGGCCTCGACCGCGACCGCCGCCTGATCGAGGGCGGCGCCCGGGTCCGCGCCATCTACCAGCAACGCTTCCTCTCCGTCCCGGCGCTCGCCGAGTACTTCCACCGGCAGATCGAACTCGGCGTGGAGGTGCGGCTCGCGGCGGTCGTCCCGCTCAACATGATCCTCAGCGACCGCCGCCTCGCCCTGCTGCCGATCGACCCGGACGACGTCGACGCCGGCGCCATCCTGGCCCGCGGCTCCGCGCTGGTCCGCTCGTACACCGCGCTCTACGACTACTGCTGGCACACCTCCGCCGTCCTCGGCCGCACCGAGGACTACCAGCACGGCGCCGACCGGCTCACCGACCAGCAGCAGGCGGCGATCCGGATGCTCGCCGCAGGCATGAAGGACGAGAAGATCGCCCGCTCCCTCGGCATCTCCCTCCGCACCCTCAGCCGCCTGCTCTCCGAGGTGATGCAGGAACTCGGCGCCTCCAGCCGCTTCGAGGCGGGGGTGCGGGCGGCCAAGCTCGGCTGGCTGGACTGACTCGTCGACCGTGCTCGTTCGATCGCGGCGAGCGATGGAGCTTCACGGGGGGAGTAGTCGATGGGGGACAAGCCGGACGGGTACACCGTCCATCTCGACGGACCGGACGGTCTTGCCGGGACGCTCGGCCGGGTGGCGACCGATCTGTCGTCGGCCAACCACGTCTACACCTCGCAGACGTGGTTACCAGTCCGTCGACTTCGGCGAGGGCGGCGTGGACCAGGCGGGAGCGGGCTTCGACACCACCTGGGAGCAGGAACTGCACGTCACCCAGCGCGTCGTGGAGGAGCCGGTGCAGAAGGTGTCGGCCACCAGCGCCGACTGTCGCACCGCCGAGAACAAGGCCGCCGGCCCGCTGACCCCGGAGCAGTCCCGATGAGCAAGGCCGCGGATCTCCGGAAGGCCCAGCAGGCCGTCACCCACCCCGGCTCCTCGATCTACGTCGGCGCCGACCTGTTCAGCGCGATCAACAAGGCCCTGGCCATGGCCGGGCACTGAGACACCCCGCGGCTGCGCGGGCGGTCAGTCACCCGGGCGATCGCCCTCACCCTGATCGCCGTCCTGGTGCTGATCCGACGAAGGCGCTGGGCTGTCGAGCGCGATCCGGGACGGATCATGTCGCCGCCCACCGCCACTCACAACCGCGCGTCGTCTTCCGACGGACCACGACCCGCTAGGCCTCAGATCTCTCATCGGTATGCGATACGTGCCGCAATTCCACCTGGCTGGACTCATGGCGTCACACCTTTGACATATCCGGAATGACAGCCATAAGAGCTCTCATTACGTTCGTCGCAGGTCGGTCGCCTGGCCGGCGTCCGCGCGACAGAGAGAAGTGACATGCTCACGCGTTCATTAACTGTGGCCGCTGCCGGAATAGGCGCGACGGTCCTTGCAGCCACTGGCATCACCTACGCCTCGCCCTCCGGATCCACCTCGGTGCTCCCGTCCGTCCAGCCGACAGCCCAGCCTGGCCAGCCGGCGGCCCCGCCCGGCCAGCCTGCCGCCCCGCCTGCCCAACAAGCCGCCCCGGCCGCGGTCGCCTCCGGCGGCGGCAGCGCAGGCGGAGAGAAGAACGAGGGCCGCGGACGCGAGAGCGGCGGGCACGACGACCGCGGGCACGAAGGCGGCGGTCACGAGGGCGGCGGACGCGACGACCGCGGTCACGAGGGCGGCGGACGCGAAGGCGGCGGACGCGAAGGCGGCGGACGCGAAGGCGGCGGACGCGAAGGCGGCGGACGCGAGGGCCGCGGGCACGAGGGCGGCGGGCACGAGGGCGGCGGGCACGAGGGCGGCGGACGCGAACACGGCGGACGCGGCCACCACAAGGAGGGAAGGATCTTCTTCAACGAACGTACGTACTCCGCCGGCACCGAGGGCTGCATCACCGCGGCCAGCGGCCTGGGCGCCAGAAGTTTCAATATTCGCAACGAGAGCTGGAGGACTGTCGAGGTCTTCCGCGGCTTCAACTGCGACAACGGTGGTCCGGTCGCCACCGTGGGCCCCCACAGCTCCACCAACGGCGTGGTGACCCGCCACTTCGACGAGGACGAGTTCGGCGGCGACTGGGATTGCGAGGGCGTCGTAGGCAGCTTCCGGGTGGTCGGCCACCACCGCGAGTGGTGACAGCCTGCCGGAAGCGGGCTCGACGCGGCTTCGAGGCCGCCGCCTACGTGCATCAGTGCCTCCCCCGCCCGCTCTCCCGTTGGGACGGCTACCCGGGGACACCGGAGTCGATCGCGGCCGACTACGCCGCTGCCCGACGAGTGCCGAACGGGATCGAGGGCGATGGGATGGTCCACATGTCGGCGCCTCAGCCACGCAAGACCCGCGTGGGCAAGCACCGTACGACCTGATCCACCTGGAAGCACGAGACGCCCCTCTCCTCCGCGGAGAGGGGCGTCTTTGCGGCGCCCGGCGCCGTGTCCGACCTGGACGACCGTCAGAACGACGCTTACCTCGGCGGACGGCGGCGGTCTTCCGGGGCGGCCGGTCGCGGGGTGCAAGCTACGATGGGGCCAAATCTTTGGTCGACCCGGGTAGGGGCTGATGGCGCGCGAGACTCTGGCTGCGGACCGCGAGACCGCCGTTCAGCAGCTGCGGGACGTGGGGTTGCGGGTGACCGGGCCGCGGCTGGAGGTGCTGCAGTTGCTCGCGGCCGAGCCGCACCAGGACGTCGAGTCGATCACCGAGGCGGCGCGGGAGCGGCTGGGGACACTGACCAGCCAGGCGGTGTACGAGATGCTGCGCAACTTCTTGGAGACCGGGCTGGTGCGCAAGTTCGAACGGCCAGGCCGGACGGCGGTGTTCGAGTTGTCCGGGCCGCCGCACCACCACGCGCTGTGCAGCCGGTGCGGGCGGGTGGCGAACGTCGAGGTGGAGGCGCCGGCGCCGCCCCGGAAGGGGCTGCGCGGCTGGCGGGTGGACGACACCGAGCTGGTGTTCCACGGGGAGTGCCCGGACTGCCGGGGGCGCCGGCCGGAGTGACCGGCCGACGCCCCTGAGGCCGGTCAGCGGGCGGGGTCAGCCGGCGGCCGGGATCGGGGTCGGCCAGACGATGCCGGCCTGCACCACGTGCGCCGGGGCGGGGGCGGAGGGGGTCGGGGCCGGCCAGACGATGGCCGCCCGCGCCACGCCGGGCCGGGCCGGGGCGGCCGGGGCGGTGGAGGGCCAGACGATGTCGGCCTTCACCACGCCCGCCGGGGCGGCCGGGGCGGTGGGCGTCGGGGCAGGCCAGACGATACCGCTGTCCGCCGGGCGCGCGGTGGTCGTCGCGGACCCCTCGACGGCCAGGACCACGCCGGTCGCGGCGGCGGCGAGGGCCACCGGGGCGAACAGGCGGACGGCGGTACGACGGGTGCGCAGGCGAGCGAACATGCTGCTTCCTCCAGGAAACGGTGGGTGGGGGCGCTCCTCGGAGTCCGTGCCGTCGGCCTCCGGGGCGCTGAATCCATGGTGTCCCGGAGTACCCGGCCGACTCCAGTGATTCCTGAGTCGCGCTCAGGCCATGGCGCACTTCTGCCACAGAAGGGGATCCGCCGGTTCCGTCGTCGGCCGCAGGTGCCGTTGCCGCTCGGCAGTTGACGTCAGGCGTTTACCTGTTCGAATGTCCCCAAATATTTGGTCGAGCCAAATATCGTGCTATCCTCCTGCCGAGGGTGGGGTGACCCGTCCCTCGCGCGGGCGCGGCCCCGTCTCCTCCAGGACGGGCCGACCCGCCCAGGGCAGGGGCGTGCCGTCGCCCCTGCCCACCCCCATCCGCCGGGACCAGCAGGCCGCCGGGCTCAGGAGGCCGCCGGGACCAGTGCGGCGAGCGCCCGGCGCTCCGCGACCGCCGCCGCGTACACCTCGGCGGTGGCGCTCGCACAGGCGTCCCAGCCGAACCGTCCGGCGTGCCGGACCGCCGCCCGGCCCAGCCGTTCCCGCTCCCTGGGCCCGTCGGCCAGGCCTTCCAACGCGGCCGCGTAGTCCGCCGGCTGGTGGCCGTCGACCAGGTGGCCGGTCAGCCCGCCCCGGACGGCCACCGGGAGCCCGCCCACCGCCGCCGCCAGCACCGGCGTGCCGCAGGCCTGGGCCTCCAGGGCGACCAGCCCGAAGGACTCGCTGTGCGAGGGCATCACCAGGACGTCCGCCGCCCGGTACCAGTCCGCCAGCGCCGCCCGGTGGACCGCCGGCCGGAACCGCACCCGCTCCCCCAACCCGAGCCGGGCCGCCAACTCCCGGTAGCCGTCCGGGCACAGCGTCCCGGTGCCGCTCGCCCCGCCGATCAGCGGGACGACCGTACGGGCGGCCAAGTCCGGGCGGCGGGCCAGCAGTTCGGCGACGGCGCGGAGCAGTACGTCGGGGCCCTTGAGCGGCTGGATCCGTCCGACGAACAGCGGCAGGAAGGTGTCCTGCGGCAGGCCCAGCCGGCGTCTGGCGGCCGACCGGCCGTCGCCGGGGTGGAAGACGGCGAGGTCCACCCCGGGGTGCACCACCGCGATCCGGGCCGCATCGGCGTCGTAGTACCGGGCCAACTCCCTTGCTTCGGCGGCGGTGTTGGCCACCAGCCGGTCGGCCCGCGCGGCGAGCGCGCACTCGCCGAGGATGCGCTCGCGCGGCTCGGGGCGGTCCCCGGCGGCCAGGGCCGCGTTCTTGGTCCGGGCCATGGTGTGCATCGAGTGCACCAACGGGACGCCCCAGCGGCGGCCGAGCGCCAGGCCGACCTGCCCGGACAGCCAGTAGTGCGCGTGCAGCACGTCGTAGCGGCGGCGCTCGGCGGCCGCCGTCCGGGCCAGCTCGGCGGTGAACTCGGCCAGGACGCCGGGCAGTTCCTCCTTGGCCAGCGGACCGGGCCCGCCCGCGCGCAGGTGTCGCACCCGCACCCCGGGGCCGGCGGGCACGGTGCCCGGGGCGTCGGCGCCGGTGGCGCGGGTGTAGACGTCCACCTCGATGCCGTCCAGGGCGAGGCGGCGGGCGAGTTCGCGGACGTAGACGTTCATGCCCCCGGCGTCGCCGGTGCCGGGCCGGTGCAGCGGGGAGGTGTGCACGCTGAGCATGGCGACCCGCCGTACGGGCGGCGCCCCGGCGGTCGGGCGGCGCAGCGGGACGGAGCGGCGCAGCGGGACGGGGTGGAACGGGAGCCGAGTGGGGCCGGGCATCGCGGGTCTCCTTCGGGGGCGTGACTGCGTGGGGGCGGGCGGGCAGCGGAAAGGCCCGCTCGACGGTGAGCGGGCCTTTCCGCCGGTTGGCCGGGAGTGGCTGTCTGCGGGCTTCGGAAGCGGGCCTCGGAATCAGAAGCCGAAGAGCGGGCCGGTCGGCGGGGACGGGCGGGTCCCCGCGCGGGGCGCCGCCAGCGCCTCGACAGTGATCGGGCCGCCGGGTTCGTCGCCGAGGGCCCGCGCCAGCCGGGTCGCGCCCTCGGGCATCACCGGCCAGGCCCAGGCGGCCAGCGCCCGGGCCACCGCCAACTGCCCGGCCAGCGCGGCCCGGTGGCAGGAGCGCTCCTCGTCGCGGTCCCGCTCGTACGCGTTGACCAGCTGGAACTCGCCGGCCAGCCGGACGACTTCGTCCAGCAGCGCGACCGCGCGGCGCGGGTCGAAGCTCTCCGGCGCGTAGGCGGTGTGCAGTTCGGCCGCGGTGCCGGCCAGCCGGTCGCGCAGGTAGGTCCAGCCGTGGCCGCCGGGGGCGGCGTCGGGGACGGCGCCGTGGCAGTCCTCGCGCACCGCGGCGAACAGCCGGACCAGCCACGGGTTCCAGTCGTCCTCCAGCACCTGGCGGGAGCGGTCCAGGCCGTCCAGCGAGAAGTCGGTGGACCGGCCGACCGGCCGCTGCGCCAGCACGTGCCGGCGCAGCGCGTCCGAGCCGGCCTCGGTGAGGGCGTCCAGCGCCCACACCGCGTGCCGCTCGCCGGTGGACATCCGCCGGCCGAAGTAGCGGTAGGCCTCGTTGGCCTGGTGGCCGGCCGGCGCCGGCCGGCCCAGGTGCAGCAGCAGCGCGGGCAACAGCGCGACCTGGAGGTGCGCGTGGTCGAAGCCGAAGAACTGCAGCGGACCGGTCCCGGCCCCCTCCTCGGCCAGCAGGTGCGCGGCCACCGCCTCGAAGCGGGAGTCCACCCGCTGCTCCTCGAAGCCGGGTACGGTCACCTCCACGCCCCAGTCCGCCGGGTGGCTCACCGCCACGTCCGCCAGGCCGTCCCTGGCGAGTTGCTCGCACAGCACGGTCAGCCGCGGCGGCATCGGGGTGGCCGCCCAGTGCTCCAGCAGGGCGGTGCGGTGGGCCTCCAGGGGGAGGTAGAGGCGGCGGTACTGCCGCAGCACGGCCGGGGTGCCGCACAGCACGCAGGCCGGGCGCAGCAGGTCCCCGCAGTCGTTGGGCCGGGCGCAGTTGCGGCACACGTTGCCGCCCGAGGTGGCGCCGCAGTACGGGCAGCCGCCGGTGACCAGCACGTCGTGCAGCCAGCGCTCGCAGGGCTGGCAGTAGGGCAGCAGCCGGCTGCGCGCCACCACGACCCCGTCGGCGTGCAGGCGGGCGAGCAGGTCCTGCACGTGGGCGGGGTAGCCGGGCTCGCGGGCGGGGTGCAGCAGCGCGTCGAACTCGACTCCGGCCCGCCGCCAGTCCGCCGTGATGCTCTCCGCGTAGCCGTCCGCCACCTCCTCGGCCTTGCGGCCCTGCAGCAGCGCGCAGAGCCGAACCGCGGTGTGGTGCTGGTCGATCCCCGTGCTCAGCCGCACCGGCCTGCCGTCCGCCCGCAGGAAGCGCCGCAGCACGTCCGCCGCGACGTACGGCCCGGCCAGGTGCCCCACGTGCAGCTCGCCGTTGGGCACGGGTGCGGTGGCGGTGATCCGGATGGGTGTTGTCGTCATGACGGGCCTCCTTGCCGTCGGGTTGCCCCCGTGGTTCTGGCTCGCTGTTCCGGCTCGCTGGTCCGGCACGCTCCGGGGCCTGGTCAACGCCTGGTCAACGGGGCTCGAAGTGGAAGGACCGGATGAAGCAGTCCCTGGGTTGGTCGACCGCGAAGGTCAGGCAGTCGAACAGGGCCTGCGCGGTGAGCCGTTCGCGCGGTCCCTGGTGGGCGCCGTCCCATTCGGCGGCGGCGGGGTCGGAGGTGGAGAAGTCCGGCGGGTAGAGCGCCATCACCCGCACCCCGGACGGCCGCAGCCGGCGCGCCAGTACGTCGGCGAAGCCGGCCTGGGCGGACTTCGCGGCGTGGAAGGCGTCGTGGGCGGGCGAGCCGTCGGCGGCGTCCAGGCCGGATACGGACACCATGTTGACGATGTCCGGGCGCTGGGAGAGCCGCAGCAGCGGGAGGAAGTGCTTCACCATCAGGACGGTGCCGGCGGCGGTCGCGCCGATCGTCTCCACGATCTGCTCGTCCGAGGCGTCGTCCAGGGCGACCCCGCCGAGCCAGCGGGCTCCGTTGTTGACCAGCAGGTCCACCCGGTCGGTCAACTCCCCTACCTGGCGGGCGAACCGGGCGATCTCGGCGGGCCGGCTCAGGTCGCACCCGAAGGTGTGGATCCGCTCCCGCGCCACCCCCTCGATCTGCCCGCCGACCACCTCCGCGGCCGCCTTCGTCCGCGCCGACACGAACACCTCGGCCCCCAGGTGGGCGAACCCCACCGCCAGCGACCGGCCGAACGGGCGGGACGCGCCGGTGACGACGACCCGCAGATTCTGGAATCTCATGGAAACGTCCCTCTGTGGTGCGGCCTGACGAAGGCACAGCGGCAGCCCTGCGGCGCGGATACGGGAAGGGCGGATGCGGGAAGGGCGGGGCACGGGCACTGTGCCGGCCGGCCCCGCTCGCGGCACGGACACCGCGTACGACCCATCGTTCCAGCCCGGTCAGCGCTGAAAGGCCGCTCACCACGGCGTGCCCCCGCCGTGGCGTGTGGCCGCCACGACGGGGCTGCCGAACTGGGCCGGTGCGGTTCGCTGGTCAGGCGGCGGGGCGGATTCCGTGCTCCGGGGTGAGGGGGAACGCACCGATCAGCCGGGCCCGCTTGTGCGGGACGGTGAGGCGGCCGAGGTGGCGGCCGCTCGACTCGACCGTGACGGCGGTGGGGCCGGCCGGGGTGAGGAACGGGGTGCCCGGAGCGGCGAGGTGGTGCGGGAGGGTGCCGGGGAGGGTGAGGGCAGCGGCGAGGCAGACGGCGCCGGTGAGGGCGAGGGTCGGGTGCCAGCCGGTGGGGGTGAGGGCGCGGACCGGCAGACCGGCGGGTTCCTGGCGGGTGAGCAGGGCGAGTTTGGGCAGGGCGCCGGCGGTGGGGAGGCCGAGGAGGGCGGCGGCGGCCGCGCGGATCGGGGCGAGGCGGGCGGCGACGGCGGGGCCGGCGGCGAACAGGGCGCGGCTGTCCGGGAGATGGAGCTCGGCGGCGTCGAGGAAGACGTACGGGTTGCCGAGCGCGACGAGGGAGGCGGTGAAGGTGCCGGCGGCGGTGCGCAGCACCTCGCGCGGGCGGCCGGTCGGCAGGAGGTCACCCGCGGCGGGCTCGTAGTGGAGGGTGAACTCCCCCGGCCCGCACGGCTCGGCCAGCAGCGCCCCGCCGCGGGCCCGCAGCCGGACCGGCGCCCCCGCCCGCACCCAGCCCCACCGCGCCGCGACCAGCGCCGCCGCGAGCCCCGAGTGCCCGCAGGCGGCGCCGAAGTCGAACCGCTCGGCCCGGCCGGGCAGGGCCTGGACGAAGCGGTAGTCGAGGTCGTACCCGGGCTGCCCGGACGGCCGGAGCAGGGCGAACTTCAGCACCCGCCCCGGCAGTCGCCGCCGGATCGCGGCGAGCGCGGCCCGCAGCCGCCACTCGTCGGCGGACAGCCGGGTGGCGTCCAGGACCAGCGTGGGGCAGGGCGCGCCCACGGCCTGGGCGAGGTGCGCGATCACGGTCGGGCCGATTCGCCGTCCGCCCAGAGCTGGTGGACCAGCAGCGCCCAGACCGCCCGTGCGGTGCTGTCGTCGGGGGTGGCGGCCTGCCGGTCGAGCAGGGCGGTGACGCGGTCGGGGCGCAGCCGCCCGTCGCGGCGGACCCGCTCGGGGGCGAGGACGTCCCGGGCGAAGGCGGTGAGCGGCTGTCCGGGCGCGAGCATGGCGGTGACGGGCAGGGTGAAGGGCTGCTTGGGCCTGCGGAGCACGGAGTCGGGGACGAGGCCGCGGGCGGCGGCGTAGAGCGGCTTCTTGACCCGGCCGCCGGAGACCTTGAGGTGCCCGGGCAGGCGGTGGGCGAGGCCACGGACGGCGGGCTGACAGTAGGGCAGCCGGACCTCGACGGCGGAGGCCATGCTGAGGTGGTCGACCCGGCGCAGGTGGTAGGCGGGCATCCGCAGGCCGGTCTCGAAGCGCCAGATCGCGGCCATCCGGTCCTCCGACTCCGGTAGCAGCGGCGACTCGTCCTCGTCCGCGACCAGTTCGGCCTGGTACTCGTCGGTGTACAACCGCCGCCGCAGTGCCCCCGGCACCGCCGCGACCTGGTCCAGGTAGGCGCCGGTCCACGGCTGCCCGGCCGGGGTGGCGACGGCGTCGCGGATCCGGTCGTAGCCGCCGAACAGCTCGTCCGCGCCGTCGCCGGTGAGCGCGACGGTGAAGCCCGCCGCGCGGACGGCGGCGAACAGGGCGTGGCTGGAGACGGTGATCGGGTCGGCGTTGGGCTGGCCGAGGTGGGCGACGGTGCGGGGCAGCAGCTCGGGCAGGGTGGCCGGGTCGAGTTCGACCTCGTGGTGGACGGCGCCGCAGTGCCGGGCGACCTCGGCGGCGTAGCGGCGTTCGTCGGCGGGCCAGCGGCCGGGGTGGACCAGGGTGAAGGTGTGCAGGTCCGGCAGGTGCTGTCCGGCGAGGGCGGCGACCAGTGCGGAGTCCAGGCCGCCGCTGGCGACCACGGCCACCGGCACGTCGGCCCGGGCGAGCCGCCCGACCTCCCGGTGGAGGACGGCCAGGGTGTCGCGCCCGGCGGCGGCCTCGTCCACCGGGAGTACATCACCGGCGGGCTCCGGGCGCCGGACGACGCGCAGCCCCGCCGTCCGGCTGAACCGCGCCACGGCGGCCGGCGGCAGGGTGCGCACGTGCCGGTACACGGTGCGCTCGCCGAGCGGCGTGCGGTGGCGCAGGTACTGGTCGAGGCCGGGCTCCCAGCGCTCGCTCCGCACGGAGGGGAAGGCGAGCAGCGCGGGCAGTTCGGAGGCGAACTGCAGGCCCTCGCCGTCCCGGTGGTAGTAGAGCGGCTTCATGCCGGACGGGTCGGTGGCGAGCAGCAGTTCGGGTTCGGCGGCCCGCAGGTCGAGCACGGCGATCGCGTACATCCCGTCGAGCTGCTCGACGAAGGCGGGCCCGTACTCGGCGTAGAGCGCGGGCAGGACGGAGCCGTCGCAGCGGTCGGGCACCCGGTGGCCGCGGGCGAGCAGGCGGCGGCGCAGTTCGGCGTGGTTGTAGATCTCGCCGTTGAACGCCACCAGGATGCCGTCCTCCAGGACGTGCCCGAGCCGGTACGGCTGATCGCCGCCGTGCGGGTCGGTGACGGCCAGCCGGTTGCAGCCGAGGGCCCAGCCGTCGCCGGTCAGGACGCACTGGCGGTCGGGTCCGCCGTGGTGCTGACGGGCCGAGACGCGGGCCAGGTCGGCCCGGCCGGCCGGGCCGCCGCCGAGCCGGCCGAAGATCCTGCACATCGCGTGCTCCCTTCCCAGGTTTCCCAGCCCAGTCATTGGGCCATGCCAAATCTTTGGCTGTCCTCATCGCGCCATGGCCGGTGTGCGCCAGCCGATTCCGTTGTGCACCGGCCCGCCGGACGGCGAAGCTGACGTGGTCCCGCCGAGAGGAGGCCTGATGACCGCGAGCCCCGCGCCCCGACGCGCCCTGGTCGTGACCGCGCACCCCGACGACACCGAGTTCTGTGTCGCCGGCACGGTGATGCGGTGGACCGCCGCTGGCACCGAGGTGACCTACTGCGTGCTCACCGACGGCGACAACGGCGGCTACGACACCGCCCTGCCCCGGCAGAGCATCGGCCCGCTGCGCCGCGCCGAACAGCGGGCCGCCGCCGGGTACACCGGGGTGCGGGAGGTGCGCTTCCTCGGCCATCCCGACGGCCGGCTGGAGCCCACCATGGAGCTGCGCCGGGACATCGTCCGGGTGATCCGCCAGGTCCGGCCGGAGGTCGTGGTGCTGCCCAGCCCGGAGATCAACTGGGCCCGGATCGCCGACACCCACCCGGACCACCGGGCGGCCGGCGAGGCGGCGCTGCGCGCCGTCTACCCGGACGCCCGCAACCCCTTCGCCCACCCGGAGCTGGCGGCGCTGGGGCTGGAGGCCTGGGAGGTGCCGGAGATCTGGCTGATCATGGGCCCGACTCCCAACCGCTTCGTGGACGTCACCGACCTGTTCGAACGCAAACTCGCCGCGCTGCGGCTGCACACCTCGCAGACCGCCCACCTGGACGACCTGAAGGTGCTGCTGCACCGCTGGCAGACCGAGCACGCCGTGGCCGGCGGCCTGCCCGAGGGCCGGCTCGCCGAGGCGTTCCAGGTGGTCCGGCTGGACTGAGACACCCGCCGTCCGCGTGGACTGAGACACCTGCCGTCCGCCTGGACTTGAGACACCTACCGGTAGATGACCAGTTCCTCACGGACGGCCCCGGCCAGCCGGTAGCGCTCCGGCCGGACCGGGCGTCCGGTGTACATCCTGATCAAGGTGCCCTCGTCGCAGCTGAGTTCGGCCGCCGCCCGGCCGTCGACGACATTGCCCATCACCCAGTCCCCGCACGGGGTGACCGCGCAGACCCGCGGGGTGAGGCGCTCGCGGCTGACGGTGGCGAGCAGGGCGAGCGCGTCCTCCATCCCGCGGCTCTCGTACGCCCCGGGGACGCCGAGCGCCTCCCGGACGTCCCCGGCGTGCACCCACTCGCCGAGCGCGATCACGTCCAGCTCACCGCCCGCCGCCTCGATGGCCGGGCCCGCCTCGGCCATGCCGGACTCCAGCTCGTCCAGGATCCGCCACACCGGCCAGTCGGCACGCTCGGCGACGTCGGCGGCGTTGTGCTCGGGGGTGAATCCGGGCAGTCGGCCCTCGACGATGCGCATCAGCGCGGCGCCGCAGTGGGCGAGCAGCTCGCGCACCGTCCAGTCCGGACAGGCGGTGGGCAGCTCGAACCGCTCCAGCGGGGTGTCGCGCAGCAGGGGCAGCAGGGTCTCGCGCTCGGTGCGCAGGAGTCTGCCCGGGCGTGCCGGGTCGCGGGTGGTGATCATGGGGCTCTCCCGTCAGATGGGACTGCTGATCAGTGGTCGGGCCTCGCGCTCCTGCGGGAGGCGGTCCTGCCCTCGGACAAGCCCGAGGTTGCGGTGGATCTCCAGGGCGGCGGTGGAGCGGTTCAGGGTGATGAAGTGCAGGCCGGGCGCCCCCTCCCGGAGCAGCCGCTCGGCCAGCCGGGTCGCGTGCTCGACGCCGATCCGGTGCGCCGCCGCGCGGTCGCCGCGGGCCGCCTCCAGCTGCCCGGCCAGACCCTGCGGGAAGGAGGCACCGCTCAGCTCGGCGAAGCGGGCGATCTGGCGGACGTCGGTGGCGGGCATGATCTCCGGGATGACCGGGGTGTCGCAGCCCGCCGCGGCGAGCCGGTCGCGCAGCCGCAGGTAGTGCTCGATCTCGAAGAACATCTGGGTGACGGCGTAGTCGGCGCCCGCCCGGCACTTGGCGGTGAAGTGCCGGATGTCGTCCTCCCAGTCCGCGGAGCGTGGGTGGCGCTCCGGGAAGGCCGCCACGCCGACCGAGAAGGCGCCGAACTCCTTGACCAGGTGGACCAGTTCGACCGCGTGGCGCAGGCCCTGCGGGTGCGGCTCCCAGGCGCCGTTCGGGTTGCCCGGCGGGTCGCCGCGCAGCGCGAGCACGTCGCGGATGCCGACGTCCGCGTAGCGCCGCAGGATGGCCTGGAGTTCGGCGGCGGAGTGGCCGACGGCGGTCAGGTGGGCCACCGGTCGCAGGGTGGTCTGCGCGGCGATCCGCTCGGTGGTCCCGATGGTGCGGTCGCGCGAGGAGCCGCCGGCGCCGTAGGTGACCGAGACGAAGGTCGGCGCGACCGCCTCCACCCGCCGGATCGCGGCCCACAGGGCGCGCTCGCCGGCCTCGTCCTTGGCCGGGAAGAACTCGAAGGAGTACGTCCGCTCGCCCGCCGCGAGGATCTCGCGCAAGCCGCGCGGGCCGCTCCGGGTGGTCTGGTCCATGGCTGTCACCTCGTGTGGTGGGGTCGGTCGGCTGTCCAGGACTGCGGCCGGCCCGGTACGCGGGCGGCCGCGCCAATCCTGCCGGTCGACCGCAACAGCACTGGCACAATGCGGACTTGAGGCCCGGTCGAGAGCCGTTGGAGGACGCGGCCGCCGCTCGGGACGAGGGCGGCGGCCGCGTCCGGCACGGGCGCGTTCGCCGAGCGTCAGTGGACGGCCGCGGTGAGGAAGCGCTCCTCGATGATCCGCAGCGTGCGCAGGTGGTCGACCTCCAGCGCGGTCATGTCGATCTTCCGGCCGCTGACCTGCTCCAGCAGGAAGACGAACTCGACGAAGGAGAGCGAGTCGATCAGCCGGTTCTCGATCAGGTCGAGGTCGGGGGCGATGTCGGTCCGCTCGGGGTGGCGCTTGAGGATCCAGGCCTTGATCGGCTGCAGGGTGTCGGACACGGTCGTACTCCTTTGTCGTGGTGCGAGTGGGGGTGGGGGCAGTGGATTCGAGGGCCTCAGGCGGCCGGGATCGGCGCGCCGACGGCGACGGCGTAGTCCACGTCGTGGCTGATGCTCACGGTGATCCCGCTGATGCCGGCCTCGGCGGCCAACCGGGCGGCGCGGCCGTGCAGTTCGATCAGCGGCCAGCCTCCGGCGGCCTTGCGGACCTCGATGTCGAGCCAGGGCAGGATGCTGTCGGCGACCCGCAGGGTCTTGAAGGCGGCCTCCTTGGCCGCGATCCGGCCGCACACGGCCAGCACGTTGATCCCGTCCTGGGTACGGCAGTCGGCCAGTTCGCCTTCGGTGAGCAGCTTGGCGAGGATCAGCTCGCCGTGCTCGCCGAGCAGTTCGCGCACCCGCCCGGCCGAGACGATGTCCATGCCGAGGTTGGCCCAGCCGGCGGGGGGCCCGGGCTCCGCGGCGGCGGTCATCTCAGACCGCCGTACCGGCCTGCCGGGCGGCCTGCTCGACGGCGGCGGTGGCCGCCTCCCAGCTGCCGTGCCGGCGGGTCAGGGCGGAGAGCCAGCGCTCCAGGCCGAAGGCCGCGCAGCTGGTGAAGGCCGCCTCGCCGGTACCGGAGACGGTGATGCCGCAGCGCTCGCCGAAGAAGTTGCGGTGCACGTTGACCGAGGCGATCGCCAGGCCGTCGTACAGGAACTCCCATTTGACCGGCGAGAGTTGCTGGAGCAGCAGACGGGCGCCGCCGCGGTCGTAGAACGGGTCGGTGGCCACCTCCTTGCGCAGCGGCAGGTCGAGCGCCTCGGCGAAGGAGGTGATCCGCTCGGTGAAGGCGCTCAGGTGCGCCTCGGTGTGCTCGCGCGAGCCGATGGCGATCACCTCGCGCATGTGGAAGCCGAGGATCCGGCGCAGGTCGTGGTACTCGGTCTCCTTGCGGAAGCACCGGCCGACCACGGTGACCAGGGTGCCGTCGGCGAGTTCGCGGCCGGCGTGGTGCAGGTAGACGGCGTAGCAGGCGGCCGAGGGCAGGGCCAGCGCGGCCGGTTCCAGCGCCTGGTGCGGGAAGGTGCCGGCGGCGGTGTCGAAGGGGTGCCCGGCGCGCGCGTCGAGGTCGAGCGGGGCGGCCAGGATCGCCTGGTGCGGGAAGTTGTCGTAGTAGTCGAGCCGGGCCAGGTCGGCGGCGGGCAGCAGGGCCGGCATGGTGAGCGGGGCGGCCCCGGCCCGGATGCCCCAGCCGGCGAAGGTGTCGTCGAGCAGGCGCAGCAGGGCGGTGGCCTCCGGCCCGAGGGCGAACAGGCCGCCGGGCTCGGCTCCTTGAGCCGGCCGGACCGGCTGGACCGGCTGGACCGGCTGGACCGGTGGTGCTTCGATGGGACTCATCGGTACCTCGTGGGGTCTCGGTGGTCGTGGGTTCTCAACAGGGGGCTCACAGGGGGGCTCAGCCGACCGGCAGGGTGTCGTCGGCGAACAGGCCGATCTTGCGGAAGAAGGCCATCGGCTTGCGGATCACCCGCCGCTCGGCCTCGCGCCGGCCCTGGTCGGCGATGATCGCGGCGCGCAGGGCGAGCGGGTCGGCGATCCCGGCGTCCCGGTAGATCTCCGGGTTGTAGAAGGAGTTGAGGCTGTAGACGATGTACCGCTTGACGTACGCCTCGACCTCGCGCAGTCGGCTCCCGTCCACCTTCTCGCACATCAATCCATAGAGGTGGGCGACCAGTTCGCGACCGAAGGCGATGTGCCGGGACTCGTCCTCGTGGTGGATCGCGTTGACCTGGCGGATGGTGCGGCAGAGCCGTTCGTCCTGCCCCATCGCCATGTTGTAGTGGTCGACCATCTCCTCGAAGAACAGGATCCGGGCGAAGACCAGGAAGTTCTCCACCTCCGGCTCGTGGCGCGGGGCGGCGAGCTTGAACGCCGGCGGCTGGTAGATCTTGCCGCCGTAGCGCAGACAGAACTCGGAGAAGAACCACATGTGTTCGTTCTCCTCGCCGATGAAGTGGTGGAAGAAGTCCGAGGGGACCTCGAAGCCCGGCGTGTGGATCCGGTTGACCACCTCGATGAGGAGTTCACGGATGCCGTGCACGTTCAGGCTGTAGAAGTTGATGCTCTCCCACTTGGAGAGGCGCTTGCGGGTGGCCTCGTCCAGCTTCGCCAGCTCGGCGGTGCCGGCCGGGGAGATGAGCTCGGGGCTCATCCACCACTGGTCCTCTTCGAGGCGCTCGGGCCACTCGAAGCGCTGGTACGGGTTGTAGTAGTCGTCGATGGCCTTCTGGGAGAGGCGGTCGAGGAGCTCGCGGAAGCGGTCGGTGACGCGGAGCTCGGGCGCGGTGGTCATGGTGGTCACTCCTGGTCGAGAGGTCCGAGAGGTCCGAGAGGTCCGAGAGGTCTCAGCGGCGGGCCTGGTAGACCGCGCTGACGGCGGTCTCGGCGGCGCGGCGCCAGCGGGTGAAGCCGGCCTCCTCGGCGATGGCGCGCAGGGCCTGCTCGCCGGCGTGGTTGCCGAGGGCGTGCGGGCCCTGCTGGGCGGCGGCCACCGGCAGGCACATCACGGCGGAGAGGCTCATGAACATCCGGCCGGCCGGGTTGCGGTTGTCGGCGAGGGCGGCGCGGGCGTTGGGTTCGACGATCATCCACACGCCGTCCTCGGCCAGCGCCTGGTGCGCCCACCGGGCGGCCGGGACGGGGTGGCCGAGGTCGTGCAGCACGTTGAAGTAGCTGACCAGGTCGTAGTCCCGGCCGGGGAAGGCGTCGGCGGGGGCGACCTCGAAGCGCACCCGCTCGGCGAGGCCGGCCTGCCGGGCCAGTTCGCGGGCGTGCTCGATCGCGGCGGCGGAGTAGTCGAAGCCGGTGAACTCGGCCTCCGGGAAGGCCCGGGCCATGATCAGGGTCGAGTGGCCGACCCCGCAGCCGACGTCGGCGACCTTGCCGCCGGCCCGCAGCCGGTCGGTCACGCCGTCCAGGGCGGGCAGCCAGTGCTGGACGAGGTTCGCCCGGTAGCCGGGCAGGAAGAAGGCGCCCATGCCGGTGTCCAGCGCGTCGTCGTGGTCGGACCACTCGACGCCGCCGCCCTCGCGGTAGGCGCGCACCAGCTGGTCCTCGGTGGCGTAGAGGGCCTTGAGGGCGGTGAAGAAGGCGGCGACGAAGGCCGGGTCGTCGGTGTCCGCCAGGACGGCGGCGTGCTCCTCGGGCAGCAGGTAGCTGCCCTCGGCGGGATCGTGCACCAGGTAGTCGGCGCTGGTCTGGGCGTGCAGCCACTCGGCGGCGTAGCGCTGGTCCAGCCCGGCCTTGGCGGCGAACTCCTCGGCGGTGAGCGGGCCGGCGCCGGCCAGCGCCCGGTAGAGGCCGAGGCGTTCGCCGAGCGCGACGGTCAGGCCGCGCACGGCCGCGGCGGCGTCGTCGATCACCTGGTCGCGGAAGGGGGTGGTCATGGGGAACCTCCGGGGCTCAGGATTCTTGATCAGGCCGGGTCGGCGGTGAACAGGAAGGACCGCGGCACGCCCGGCACGTCGCGGGCCACCACCGGGTACGGCCAGCGTCCGAACTCGGCGCCCTCATCGCCGGGTTGGCGCACCTCGCGGGCCCGCCAGCCGCACTCGGCGAGGAACTCCTCGGGCTGGTCGGTGCCGAACCGCCAGGGCGCGCCGTCCTCGGCGAGCGCGGACAGGAACGGCCGGGCCATCGGGTTGATCAGCGACACCCGGCTGGCGAAGTCGCCGAGCAGCACGCTGCCGTCGGCGGAGAGTTTGCGGACGGTGCCCAGCAGGCGGCGCACGTCCTCCTCGGCGAGGAAGAACATCAGGCCCTCGATCACCCACAGGGTGGGCTGGTTCGGGCGGAAGCCGGCCAGCAGCAACAGTTCGGTCCACTCCCCCGCGAGGTCCACGGCCACCGGGTGCCGGGTCAGGCCGGCCGGCGGCTCGGCCGTGCCGAGCAGCTCGTCCTTGGCCAACAGCAGGGCGGGGCGGTCGAGTTCGTAGACCTTGGTGCCCTCGGCCCAACAGTCCAGCCGGAACGGGCGGGTGTCCATCCCGGTGGCCACGAAGACCACCTGGCGGATGCCCCGCTCGGCGACCGCCTCGGCCACCGCCCGGTCGAGGTAGCCGGTGCGGATGGCCAGGTACTCGACGGTGCCGGCGCCCGCGTAGCGCTCCAGCAGGGTGAAGCCGGTGTCGGCGGCGACGGTGCGGGCGTACGGGTCGACGAAGACGGCGTCGGGCCGCTCGGACTCCAGCGCGCGGGCGGCGGCCGTCCACTGGGCGGTTTTCGAGACTGCTTCCATGGCCATGGGGTGGGCTCCCTGGGTCGAGACTGGTGGGGGCTGGTTCGCGCCGGGGCGTACGTCGGGATGTACGCCGCGGTTCACGCCGGGGTCTACGCCGCCGGGACGGGCCGCGCGGGGCCCGGGTGGACCGGGTCCACAGAGAGCGGCGTGCCGCCGCCGTTCCGGGCGAGGCGGCGCTCGAAGATGCTGTGCAGGATCATGCTGAAGACCAACCGGCCCTCGCTGTCGGTGAGTTCGCAGCGCGGCTGGACGATCCCGGTGGACGGCCGGCCGAACGAGGGGGCGGCGCCGACGACCCGCATCCGGGCGGTCAGCACATCCCCGGGCCGGACCGGGCGGTGGTAGCGGATCTCGTCCACGCCGGGCGAGCCGACGCAGGCGCTGTCGGCGAGCAGCCCGTCGACGTAACGGCGCATGAACAGGCCGGCGGTCTGCCAGCCGCTCGCGATCAGCCCGCCGTACGGCGAGGCGGCCGCGAGCTCCGGGTCCACATGGAAGGGCTGCGGGTCGTACCTCTCGCCGAAGGTGACGATCTCGTCCGCGGTCACGGTCACGGTGCCGAGTTCGAACACGTCGCCGGGCTTGAAGTCCTCGAAGAAGTACACGGATTCCCCCTGCCGTCGGCACCGGGCGGCGCTGGACGCACGGGCCCCGGTGCGGGCTGTTGAGACTCCCTCACCGTACGCAGCGGCCAATGATTTGGTCAACCCAAAAGAACGAGAGAGTCAGGAAAAGCGCCCAGGGCCCCGACCGGCGGGGGAGGCGTCAGACCAGGTCGGACAGGGCCTGCCCGAGGTCGCGCCAGAGGTCCTCGGCGTCCTCGATGCCGACCGACAGCCGGACCGTCCCCGGGCCGATCCCGGCCGCCCCGAGCTGCTCGTCGCCCAGTTCGCGGTGCGAGGTGGAGGCCGGATGGGTCACCAGGGTCTCCACCCCGCCGATGGACAGCGCGAGGCGGGCCAGCCGGACGGCCCCGATGAAGCGGCGGCCCGCCTCCCGGCCGCCGGCCAGGTCGAAGGAGAGCATCCCGCCGTAGCCGTCCAGCAGCCGGTCCGCCACCGCGCGGTCCGGATGCTGCGGCAGGCCCGGCCAGTGCACCGCCGCCACCGCCGGGTGCGCGGCCAGCCGCCCGGCCAGCAGTGCCGCGTTCTCACCGTGCGCGCGCATCCGCACCGCCAGCGTCTGCAGCCCGCGGATGGTCAGCCAGGCGGCGAACGGATCGGGGGTGGCGCCGAGTTCGACCGCGCGGGTCCACACGGCCCGGTGCAGCTCGCGGTCGGCGAAGACCGCCACCCCGCCCAGCACGTCGCTGTGCCCGGCCAGGTACTTGGTGCTGGAGTGCACCACCACGTCCGCGCCGTGCTCGATCGGACGGCAGAGCAGCGGCGAGGCCAGCGAGTTGTCCACCACCCCGAGCAGCCCGTGCGCCCGGCCGGCCGCCAGCAGCGCGGGCAGGTCGCAGACCCGGGTGGTCGGGTTGGCGATGGTCTCCAGCAGGAGCAGCCGGCTGTTGGGCCGCCGGGCGGCGGCGATCTCCCCGGGGTGCCCGGCGTCCAGGTAGCTGGTCTCGATGCCGTAGCGGCGACCGAGGTCGGAGAGCACCGAGTAGGTGCCGCCGTACAGGCACTTCTGGGCCAGCACGTGGTCGCCCGGCTGGAGCAGGGACAGCAGCACGGCGCTCATCGCACCCATGCCGGAGGCCGAGGCGATCGCCGCCGCGCCGCCCTCCAGCGCGGCCACCGCCCGCTCCAGGGCGCGCACCGTCGGGTTGCCGCGCCGGGTGTAGACGAAGTCGCCCTCCGGGCCGGCCATCGCGGCGGCGATCGCGTCCGCGTCGTCGAAGGCGAAACCGGTGGTCTGGTGGATCGGCACGCTCAGCGGGCCGGTCCGGCCCTCGGCGGCGGCGTGCACCACCAGGGTGCGGGGGTCGATGGACGGGAGTGAGGTCAAGGCGGCCGCCGGCGCGGCCGGTTCGAGAGTCGTCATGGCGCCAGAATGAGCCCGATCCCCCGGGTACTGGCAAGGGGTATCCCGAAATGCCCGGATGATTCCTCAGGATGACAGGGCTTTTGCTGTGACGTCCTGCACATACCCCACCCCCCTTTGGTAGTTCCCCCTCCCTCTCGGCCGACCCACCGCCTACCATGACGGACGCGACGACCACCACGGCGAGGGGAGCACCGGAGATGCGGCGCTTGGGCGAACTCGAAGCGGAGATCATGGACCGGCTCTGGTCCTGGGGCGACCCGAGCACGGTGCGCAGACTCGTGGACGACCTCAACACCCACCGTCGGATCGCCTACACCACCGTGATGACCGTGGCCGAGATCCTCTACCACAAGGGCCACCTGCGCCGCCGCAAGGAGGGCCGGGTCTGGCTGTACGAGACGGTGCGCAGCCGCGAGGAGTACACCGCCGCCCTGATGGCCGACGCCCTCACCTCCAGCCCCGACCGCTCCACCGCCCTGGCGGCCTTCGCCGAGCAGATCACCCCCGAGGAGCAGCAGGCACTGCGCGCCGCGCTGGAGACGCTGCTGGCCGAGCGCGCCGAATGACCGCCCTGGCGGCGCTCCTCCTCGCGCTGTACGCCGGGCTGGTCGGCACGGCCCTGCCGGGCGCGCTCACCCGGGCCGCCTGGCCGCAGCGGGCCCCGGCCCTCGCGCTGGCGGCCTGGTTCGGGCTGGCGGCGACCTTCACCGTGGCCGTCGCGCTGGCCGGGTACCACCTCGCGCTGTCCGGCTCCCGGGCGCACGCCCACGGCCTGTTGGCGCTGTTCGAGCCCGGGGCGCCGGTCTCCGGCGCCGAGGGCCCGGCCGTCCTGGTCCCGATCGTGCTCGGCACGGCCTGGCCGCTCGCCCGGATCGCCGGCGCCACCCGCCGGGCCCGCCGCGACCGGGCCGCCCACCTGGACCGGCTCACCCTCGCCGGGCGGCCCGACCCGCGGCTCGGGGCGGTGCTGCTGGACCACCCGGTGCCGGTGGCGTACTGCCTGCACCGGGGGCCGGTGGTGATCAGCAGCGGGACGGTCGCCCAGCTGACGGACGGCCAACTGCGGGCCGTCGTCCAGCACGAGCATGCCCACCTGGCCGGGCGGCACCACGTCCTGCTGGTGGCCGGGGCCGGCCTCGCCGACGCATTCCGGGCGCTGCCGCTCGGCCGGGGCCTGCGGGCGCACGTGGCACCGCTGCTGGAGATGCTCGCCGACGACCGGGCGGCCCGCACCTGCCGGCCCGAGGACCTGGCGGCGGCGATGTGCGAGGTCGGCGCGCTGCGCCCCTCCCCCGCCACCCTTCCGGCGGGCGGCGCCCGCACCCTGCTGCGGATGCGGCGGCTGCTGCGCCCGGCGCCCCGGCCGCGGTTCGTGGTTCGGCTGGTGACGGTGGCGCTGATCGCGCTGGGGCCGCTGGCGCCGTACCTGCTCACCTGCGGGCCGACACCGGGCTGAGGCCGGGCCCCGTAGCGGAATCGAGGCCGAGCCGAACCCTTCCATTTACCCTAGGGGGGTATGGTATGTTCGCAAGTGAAGCAGCCGCCCGGACCACTCCGGAAGGCGCCGCACGCACTGACGACAGGAGCACACCATGAGCGAGACCACCGTCACCGTCGAGCCCTCCGCCACCGAGGCCTCCTGCTGCGGCTCGTGCGGCACCGGCGCCGCCGAGGCCCCCGCCACCGCCGCCGCCGAGCGCGCGGTCTTCCAGGTGAAGGGCATGACCTGCGGCCACTGCGTCACCTCGGTGACCGCCGAGCTGAAGAAGGTCGACGGCGTCACCGAGGTCGCGGTCGACCTCGCCGCCGGCCAGGTCACCGTCGACAGCACCGAGCCGCTCGCCGACAGCGACGTCGCCGCCGCCATCGACGAGGCCGGCTACGACCTGGTCGGCCGCCTCGACGGCTGAGGCCGACCGGCCGTCGGCCCGGACGGCACCCCCGTACGTCCGGGCCGACTCCCCTCCCACCGCGCCCCGGTAGAGTGGGAACACTCCTCACCGCACAGGAACCGGAGACGGCCATGGCCAGCTACAGCCCCCACAAGGACGACTTCCTCAAGCGGCTCCGCCGCATCGAGGGCCAGATCCGCGGCCTGCAGCGCATGGTCGAGCAGGACACCTACTGCATCGACGTCCTCACCCAGGTCTCCGCGGCCAGCCGCGCCCTGCAGTCCTTCGCCCTCCAACTCCTGGACGAGCACATCGAATGCTGCGTCCGGGACGCCATCGCCGAGGGCGGCCAGGAGGCCAACGGCAAGATCCGCGAGGCCAACCAGGCCATCGCCCGCCTGGTCCGGTCCTGATGCCGACCCCGTACTGCGGAAGGCCCTCCGGCGGCACGTGCCGCCGGAGGGCCTTCCGCAGTACGGGGTCGGGGTATCGATATCAGACCATCTCAAGCGGCCGGTGCGGCCCCTCCGGCAGCTCCACGACGATCGCGTCACCGGGCCGGACCGGCCCGCCCGCCCGGACGACGCCCATGATCCCGGCGCGGCGCACGATCGCCCCGTCCTCCGCCCGCCCGACGACCTGCTTCAGCAACCCCGTCCGGTAGTTGTCGATCTGCGCGCACGGGTTGCGCAGGCCGGTGATCTCCACCTCCGCCTCCGGACCGATCCGCAGCACCGCGCCGACCGGCAGGCCGAGCAGGTCCAGGCCCTCGGTGGTGATGTTCTCGCCGAGCGCGCCCGGCACCACGTCGAAGCCGGACTCGCCGAGCTCCGCGAGCAGTTCGCGGTGGATCAGGTGGACCTGGCGCAGGTTGGGCGCGGTCGGGTCCTTCGCGACGCGCGAGCGGTGCTTGACCGTCACCCCGGCGTGCACGTCGCCCTCCACGCCGAGTCCGGCGAGCAGCGTGATGCCCTCCCGGTTCAGCTTGCTGAACGAGTACTCGGCGTTGCTGCTGACTGCCACCACGGTGCCGCTCATGTGCTTCGGGCCCTCCTCGCGGACGCACGTTCGATCGGCCTCGGAGTCTAGTTCCGCGCGGGTGCCCCCGCGCGTACGGGCTGCGCGGGGACGCCGTGGTGCTGGTCCGGCCGGACGGCCACGTCTCGCTCACCGGGGCGACGGCGGACGCGGGTACGGTCCTCGACCACCTGCGGACCTTCGCCCTCTGACCGTCCGGCCGCTCAGGCCCGGACCGCCCGCTCGTCGGCGTCGGCGAGCCAGAAGTACACCGGTGAGAGCCCGAGTTCGATCGCCATCAGCACCACCTGGAACCCGTGCGGCCACCCGTCCACGACGATCGCCAGCACCCGCCCGAGGCCGCCCAGCAGGAACACCGCAGTCAACCACCGGACCACCCGGGCGGGCACCGGCGCCTGCCGGGCGGCCCAGATCCAGGCCGCGCCGTACCCGGCGAAGATCGCGCCCATGAAGCGGGCGAAGCTGTCGATCGTCGGGCCGGGGTCCGCGATCCCGGGGATCGCGGCGTTTCCGCCCAGTACGTGGAAGAACCCGATCGCCACACACGCGACCCCCGTGATCCACGCGAACACCCGCAGCGTCCTGGCCATGAGCCCATCACCCCACTACCGGTCCGCCTGACCTGCCGTCAGGGCTTAGTTGACACGCGTCTACCAAGCTAGCGCCAACTGGTAGACACGTGTCAAGTAACCTGTGCGGCATGCCAGTCCAGGAACGCCGAAAGCGCCTCTCCCCCACCGAACGCCGCGCCCAGCTGCTCGCCGTCGGCGCCCGGGCCTTCGCCGCCCGGCCCTACGAGGAGGTGCTGATGGAGGAGGTCGCCGAGCAGGCCGGGGTGTCCCGCGCCCTGCTCTACAAGCACTTCGCCGGCAAGCACGAGCTGTTCGCGGAGGTCTACCGGCAGGCGGCCGGGGACCTGCTGGTGAAGAGCCGCTTCGACCCGGCGGACACCCTGGTCGAGCAGCTGGTCGAGGGCATGGACGCCCACCTCGACTACTTCATCGCCAACCGGCACGCCGTGCTGGCCGCCAACCGCGTCCTCGCCGGGGACCCGGTGATCCAGACCATCATCACCGAGGAACTGGACACCCTGCGCGGCCGTCTGCTCGCGGTGCTGCCGATCGCGGACGAGAGCGCGCGCCGGGCCGTCTCCCAAGTCCTGCGCGGCTGGCTGGTGTTCGTGCGGGTGCTGGTCGTGGACTGGCTGACGGAGCAGAGCTGCACCCGCACCGAGCTGCGCGACGCCTGCATCGGCGCGGTGCTGGGTGCGCTGCGGCCGCTGCTGTCGGCCGATCCGGCGCCCGAATGGGGGCGGTGAGACCCCGAACGGGGTTCGGGCGCGTACCATCGGCCATAACGGGAAGACCGCCCGAAGGGCTCAATTCCCCCTGAAAATATGACAGTTGGATGCTCACGCCCCGCAGGCCAGCCCGCCCCGAAGGAATCCATGTCCACCGCCGCGCCCGACACCGACAGCCCACTCCCGCCACTCCACCGGCTGCCCTTCACCCCCGCCCGGCCGCCGCACCCGACCACCCTCCCGGACGGGACCCCCGCATGGCTCGTCACCCGCTACCACGACGTCCGGCAGGCCCTCGGCGACCCCCGTGTCACCCGGGCCGATCTGCACGAGGTCGGGCCCGCGGGCAACACCGCGGACGTGGCCGCCAACCCGGCCTCCCTGTTCAACCAGGACGGCCCCGCCCACCGCCGGCTGCGCGCCACCGTGCAGAAGGCCTTCACCCCGCGCGCCATCGCCGGCTGGCAGCCCTGGGTCGCGGCGGCCGTCCAGCAGGCGGTGGACGCGCTGGTGGCCGACGGTCCCCCCGCCGACCTGGTCGCGGCCTTCACCCGGCCGGTGCCCCACGCGGTCACCACCCGCCTGATGGGACTCGACGGCGACGGTCCTGACCACCTCGACGAGGACCGGCTTCGGCGCTGGACCCTCGCCCTGCTGGCCCAGGGCAACGACCCGAGCGAGGACCACGGCGAGACTCTCGCCGAATTCCATGCCTTCACCAGCGAGTTGATCGAGCGTCGACGGCGCGAACCCGGCGAGGACCTGGTCAGCCGACTCGTCCAGGCCGCCGACCAGGACGGCGGCGTCCCCGAGGACGCGCTCGCCTTCCTCGTCCTCGGCCTCACCGCCAGTGGCAACGAGAGCGTCACCGGCGCCCTCGGCAACGCCCTGGTCTACCTCCTCGGCGAACGCGCCGACCACTGGCCCCGGCTGGCCGACCCGGGCATCACCGAGCACACCGTCGAACGCCTCCTCCACTTCATCCCCCTCGGCGACGACGAGACCACCGTCCGCCGCACCGCCGCGCCGATCGAACTCGGCGGCGTCACCATCCCGGCCGGGGCCGTCCTCGCCGTCAGCATCGGCAGCGCCAACCGCGACCCCGCCGTCTACCCCGACGGCCTCGACGCCGATCTCGACCTCCCGCTCGCCGCCCCCACCCTCGCCTTCAGCGCCGGCCCGCACTACTGCATCGGCGCCTGGCGGGTCCGCCTGGAGATGCGCGAATCGCTCCGCCGCCTGGCCACCGCCCTCCCGGGCCTGCGCCTCACCACCCCGCTCGACCGGCTCCCCTGGCAACTCGGCACCACCACGCGCGGCCCGGCCGCCGTCCCCGTCGCCTGGTGATCCCCCGGCGCGGCCTCAGCCGTCCAACAGGGCGTGCTCCCAGTGCACTTGCCGCTGCTCGATCCAGTCGGCGTCACCGCGCCAGATCTCACCGTGGCCTTCCGCCCACAGTCGCGACCAGGGCTGGACACCCCGTCCGGCCTGCGCGCGCAGGAAGTCGTGCATGGAGCGGATTCCCGCCGCTCAGCGGCTGCTCCTCCTCATGGTCCATCGCGCCAGTCTGCCAGGCGGGCCTGCCACCGATCACCGGGACCGCCCGGCCGCCGGGCGCGTCCCGCTAGGCCCACAGGCCCTCGCCCAGCACCCCGCCCTCCGGCGCCCCCGGCAGCACATAGGCCACCGCCGAGGCCGTGTGCACCAGGAAGGGGTTGAGCGCGTCCTTCGCCGCCAGCCGCTCCTGCACCTTGCTGAACTGGGCCGGGTCGCGGACGAAGGCGCAGAACAGCAGGCCCCGGTCGTCCGGGGCGTCGTCGTAGCTGTAGCCGCGCCGGAGCATCCGGGCTCCGGCGTCGAGCCGGGGGCTGCTGAGGCGGACGTGGGCGGTGTTGGGGATGACGTAGGAGCCGTCGGGGTTCTTGGCGTAGATGTCGGGGTCGTCGTGTTCGGCCGTGCCGGTGAGCGGGGTGCCGTCGGTGAGGCGGCGGCCCATCGCGAGGTTGCGGCGGTCCTCGGGGAGGGCGGCGAAGGCGGCGGTGTCCATCCGGATGCGGCGGTAGACCAGCACCGTGCCGTGCTCGTACGGCCCGGGCGGGCCCCAGACCCACTGGCGGGCGGCCGTCTCGTCCGGGTTGGCGGTGCCGTCCTTGAAGCCGAAGAGGTTGCGCGGCGTGGTGCCCGGGGCGGTTCGGGCCAGGAAGCCGGACTGGGTCCAGCGGACGCCCGCCCCCGCCGACTTGCCCGCCGCGCCGACGAGTTCGGCGAGGACCGTGAGCGGCCAGCGGTCGGCGGCGCACAGCTGCACCACCAGGTCCCCGCCGCCGCGCGCCGGGTCGAGCCGGTCACCGGGGAAGGCCGGGACGTCCGCGAGCGCGGGCGGCACGTTCAGGGCCAGCCGCGCGGCCAGCCCCGGGCCGACCCCCACCAGGCTGGTGAGCTGCGCCGGCTCCGCGCCCCGCAGGCGCGGGTCCGTCGAGGTGCCGTCGGCCGCCTCGGCGAGCACCCGGGTCAACTCGCCCAGCAGGGAGCGCAGTACGGCGCGCCCGTCCGAGGTGGCGGCGGGCGCCAGGTCGAGGGCCAGCAGCACCGTGGCCGGCTGCTGGGGGGCTGTCACCCCGGCCTGCCGCTCGCCGTGGAAGGGGACGGCGACGGGTCCGGAGGGCGGCGGGGGCGAGGCGGCGGGCCGCCCGCGCCCCAGCGCGACGACCCCGGCACCGATCCCGGCGGCCAGCACCGCACCGCCGCCCGCGATCAGCGCCCTTCGGTCGACACCGCCTCCGACGGCTCCCGGCTCTTTCCGCGCCTTTCCGGTATCGGCATGCATGACCGACATTGGAGACGATAGAACACCCTTTATGCAACTTTTGACTTTTCGTCAACTCGACTCCGATTCCCGACCGGTACGTGGACGGAGCGCACGCAGGGTCCTGCCGGCACTGTTCACCGCCGCCGCCCTCGCCCTCTCCGGCTGTTCCTCCGCCACCGACTCCTCCGCCGACGCCCACCACCCGGCCGGCACCGTCGTGCGGGTCCCGCAGGACTTCCCGACCATCCAGAAGGCCGTGGACGTCGCCCGCGAGGGCGACACCGTGCTGGTCTCCCCGGGCACGTACCAGGAGAGCGTCCGGATCGCCAAGCCCCGCGTCGTGCTGCGCGGCACCGACCGCAACACCGTGGTCCTGGACGGCGGCGTACGGCTGGTCAACGGCGTCACCGTGACCGGCCCCGGCTCGGTGGTCGAGAACCTCACCGTGCACGGCTTCCTCGCCAACGGCGTGCTGTTCACCGGTGTCACCGACGACAAGCTGCAGCAGCGCGGCGCCGGCGGCTCCGCCTACAACCCCCTGGACACCACCCGCTTCCCCGCCGTCCAGGGCTTCCGCGCCACCCGCGTGACCGCCTACAACAACGGCCTGTACGGCATCTACGCCTTCGATGCCCGGGCGGGGGTCATCGAGGACTCCTACGCCTCCGGCGGGGCCGACTCCGGCATCTACGTCGGCCAGTGCAAACCCTGCGACACCCTGGTGCGCGGCAACACCGTCGAGCGCAACGCGGTGGGCATCGAGCTCACCAACTCCTCGGACGGGCTGTACATCCTCGGCAACCGCGTGGTCGGCAACCGGGTCGGCGTCACCGTCAACTCCAACGACCTGGAGGCCCTCGCCCCCCAGCACGGCGCCGTGATCGCCGGGAACGCCGTCACCGACAACAACGCCCACGACACCCCCGAACAGGCCGACGGCGGCTTCGGCATCGGCATCGGGATCGGCGGCGGCACGGCGAACCGGGTCGAGCGCAACCTGGTCGTGGGCAACCTGGCGGCCGGCGTCATCATCACCGACCCGCCCGGCCACCCGGCCAGCGGCAACCAGATCCAGCGCAACCGCACCGAGGGCAACGGCGTCGACCTCGTCCTCGCCTCGGCCGACCCCGGCAACTGCTTCACCGGCAACCAGCCCGCCGTCCAGAGCCCGCTGGACCTCGAAACCCAGGCCGCCTGCGACGCCCGGGGGCGCGGCCCGCTGGCCGCCGGCCGTGCCGCCACGGTCCAGGCGCCGCCCGGCCTCGCCTTCAACCAGGTCCCGCCCCCGTCCGTGCAGCCGTCCCTGCCCGACCCGAACGCCCCCGCCCGCCCGGCCGTCGGCCTGCCGGGAGCCATCGACCCGGACTCCTACCCCCTCCCGACGAGTTCCGACGCGCTGCCGAAGCCGTGACCCGGGGGCCCGCGCTCCCCGGGCCGGCGGGCGGGCCCACGGAGCGCCGAGCGCCGCGCGCCCGCCGCCACCGCCCAGGGCGTCCCGCCCGGCAACTCGGCCGTGGGGCATGATCGGTGCGGACCGACCGCCGACCGCCGACCGAGGACCGAGGACCGAGGAGCCCGGATGAACCGCCCCGCGCGTACCGCCGCCGCCCTGGCGGCGCCGGCCCTGCTCGCCACCGCCGGCTGCTCGGCCACCCCCGCCCGCGCCCACCCGACCACCGCCGCGTCCGTGGCCCCCGCCGCGTACTTCGCGGAGTTCTCGCCCGCCACCGGCGTCCGGCACTGATGGGCGGCTGGGCGGGGGAACTGGTGCTGGGCCTGGTCGTCCTGGTGGGCGCCTCGGTCCAGCGGCTGGCGGGCATCGGTTTCGCCCTGGTCGCGGCGCCCGTCCTGGTGCTGATGCTCGGCCCGAACAGCGGAGTGACGCTTGCCAACTTCGCGGCCGGGACGATCAGCGCCGTCGGGCTGGCCGGGAGTTGGCGGCAGGTCCGGCCGGCGGCGATGCTGCCGCTGCTGATCGCCGCCGCCTGCACCGTCCCGGCCGGGGCCTGGGTGGCGGCGAAGGTGCCGACGCCGGAGCTGCTGATCGGCATCGGACTGCTGGTCAGCGCGGCCTCGCTGCCGGTGATCCGGGGTGTGCGGGCCGCCGCGCTGCGTGGGGTCGGCGGGGCCCTGGTCGCGGGTGCCACCAGCGGGTTCATGAACTCGGCCGCCGGGGTGGGCGGCCCGGCGATGTCCCTCTACGCGGTCAACTCGGGTTGGACGGCACGGGAGTTCGTGCCCAACGCCCAGCTGTACGGTGTGGTGGTGAACGCCTTCTCGCTGGCGACCAAGGGCCTGCCCGCACTGAGCGCACCGGCCTGGGGGCTGGTGGCCGTCGCGCTCGCGGGCGGTGCGGTGATCGGCCGGCTGCTGGCCGCGCGGGTGCCCGAACACCGGGCCCGGGTCGTGGTGCTGGGGCTGGCCCTGGCCGGTGGACTGACCACCCTTGTCAAGGGCGTTTCCGGACTCTGACGGCCCGGCTGGGAATGGTCTGCGAAGGGGCGGCCAAATCTGTAGCGGTCATGCCATACTGCGTCGGTGACCTCAGCCAGCCTAGCGGCACCTCCTCAGCGCAGCAGGCCCCAACTGGGCCGGAAATTCGCCATGCTGTGGTCGGCCTCCTCGATCTCAGCGGTGGGCGACGGCATGCGGGACTCCTCGCTGCCGCTGCTCGCCCTGACGGTCTCGGACTCCCCGAAGGCCGTCTCCCTGGTCGCGGTGTCCGGTTCGCTGCCCTGGCTGCTGATGGCCCTGTTCGGCGGGGTCATCGCCGACCGCTTCGACCGCCGTCGGCTGATGTGGACGATCGACATCGGACGCGCCGTCATCGTGCTCGGCTTCGCGACCTGGGTCTTCGCCGCCACCCCGCCGCTGGCCGCGCTCGCCGTGCTGGCCTTCGTCCTCGGCTGCGGGGAGACGGTCTTCGTCAACGCCGCCACCTCGGCCATCCCGGACGTGGTCCGGCCCGACCAGCTCGACGCCGCCAACGGCCGACTTCAGGGCGGTCTGCTGGTCGGCCGGCTGGCCGGGCCGCTGGTGGGCACCACCCTCTTCGCCCTCGCCGCCGGGTACCCCTTCACGGTGGACGGCCTGTCCTTCGCGGTCGCCGCCGGCCTGGTCTTCCTCACCGGCCGCTCCACCGCCCCCCGGACGCAGACCGGCCGCCCGATGGCCGCCGACATCCGCGAGGGCGTCCGCTGGCTCTCCCGGCACAAGCAGCTGCGCCTGGTCGCCACCCTCTCCGCGCTGGCCGGCGGCGCCTCCGCGCTCGGCATCACCATGCTGGCGCTTCTGGTCACCCGCACCCTGGACGCCCCGACCTGGGCCTACGGCGCCGTCCTCGCCTCCGGCGTGATCGGCGGCACGGCCGCCAGCACCCTGGCCGGCCGGCTCGGCCAGCGGATGGGCCGCCGGGCCCGAATCGCCCTCTCCTTCGTACTGATGGGCTCCGCGCTGCTGCTGATGGGCCTGAGCCCCTCGGTGATCCTGGTCGCGGCGCTGTTCGCGGTCGGCAGCTTCGGCGTGGTGACGTGGAACGTCCAGGCGATCTCGCTGCGCCAGCAGATCGTGCCGAAGGAACTGCTCGGCCGGGTCAACAGCTGCTACCTGATGCTCACCCGGATCGGCATGCTGATCGGCGCGGGCCTCAGCGGCTGGATCGGCTCCGCCGTCAACGTCCGCACCCCGCTGGTGATCAGCGGCGCCCTGATCCTCGCCGCGCTGTTCGCCCTCCCCCGGATGGGCAACCTGGAGCCCGCCCCGACCCCCGCCGCCGAGGAGCGGCCCTTCGAGGACGCCCAGTCGGCCGAACGGACGGCGGACTGACGGACGGGCCGCCTCCCCCATCGAGGGGAGGCCGCTCCTTCTCCCAGACGAGGCACACCGACCGGCCCGGCTGCGACGGTGGAGGCACAACCCCCGCCGAACCGGAGAACCGAGCGTGACCTCCGTCGCCCAACTGCCGCCCACCACCGGCCGCCTGCGAGCCGCCTGGGCCGCCGCCCACACGCCCGTCCCCGGCGTCCCCCGCTGGGCCCGGCTCGCCGCCCAGGCGGTGCCCTTCACCGTCCTGCCGTCCAGCGCCTGGCGGATCGCCACCTGCACCTTCCACGCCCCGCTCGACGGCGACGCCGTCCAGGACTCCGGCAACCTGCCCTGGTGGCTGCCGCTGGAGCTGTACGTCGTCCTGCTGTCGGCCGTCTCGGAACTGCTGGCCTTCGCCGCCCTGGGCCTGATCGCCCGCTGGGGCGAGGTCTTCCCCCGCTGGCTGCCCGTCCTGCGCGGCCGCCGCGTCCCGGTCGCGGCGGCGGTCGTCCCGGCCGCCCTGGGCGCCACCGCCCTCGTCCTCATCACGAACCTGGTCACCGTGATGGTCTCCACCGGCCGCACGATCCAGGGCCGTCCGCTGCGCGACGGCATCCCGGTGTTCACCGGCGACTGGCACACCGTCGTCCTGGTCGTCTGCTACGCCCCGCTGCTGCTCTGGGGTCCGCTGCTGGCGGCCGTCACCGTGGCCTACTGGCGCCGCAGGCGTCGGACGCCAGGTACGCACGCGTGCACGCGGCCAGGGCCTACGATGGCCGGATGAGCACCGGCGCAGATCTGGCAGATGCACACCGCTCGCAGCAGCGGGCCGGGGCGCGGCTGGACGTCGCCGCGTCCGTCCTCGCGCTGCTGGCCGACCGGACCAGGCTCGCACTGCTGGAGCGGCTCGGGCGGGGCGAGGCGGACGTGACCACGCTGACCGAGGCGACCGGGGCCGCGCGGCCGTCGGTGAGCCAGCACCTGGCGAAGCTGCGGCTGGCCGGGCTGGTCGCCACCCGCAAGGACGGGCGGCGGGTCGTCTACTCGCTGCGCCACGGGCACCTGCGGCGGCTGGTGGACGAGGCGCTGAACGTCGCCGACCACCAGATCGGTCACCTGCCGCCGCACGACTGAGCCCGTTCGGCTCTCCGGCCGTGGAGCCCTGCAACCAACAGGTGCACAAGTATGCACGCATTAACTATGATGGCCCCGTCACCCCCCACCGCCGCGGCCCCCGGGACGGGACCCATGCTGAGCGTGCTGCGCAACCGCACCTACCGCCACCTGTTCACCGCCCAGATCGTCGCCCTGGTCGGCACCGGTCTGGCCACCGTGGCGCTGTCGCTGCTGGCGTACTCGATCGCCGGGAGCGACGCCTCAGCGGTGCTCGGCACCGCGCTGGGGATCAAGATGGTCGCGTACGTGACCGTCGCGCCGATCGCCGGAGCACTCGCCGGTCGGATACCCCGGCGGGCCCTGATGGTCGCGATGGACCTCACCCGGGCCGGGGTCGCGCTCACCCTGCCGTTCGTCGACCGGGTGTGGCAGGTCTACGTCCTGATCTTCCTGCTCCAGGCCGCCTCCGCCGCCTTCACCCCGACCTTCCAGGCCACCATCCCGGACGTGCTGCCCGCCGAACGCGACTACACCCGGGCGCTCTCGCTGTCCCGGCTCGCCTACGACCTGGAGTCGCTGTTCAGCCCGGCCCTCGCCGCGCTGCTGCTCTCGGTGGTCTCGTACAACTGGCTGTTCACCGGGACGACGGCCGGCTTCCTCGCCTCCGCCGCCCTGGTCGTCTCCGCCGTCCTGCCCAAACCCAGTCCGGTCGACCGCCCCGGCGGGATCTACCGCAAGGCCGCCTTCGGCTCCCGGCTGTTCTGGGCCACCCCCCGGCTGCGGGCCCTGCTGGCGCTGGACCTCGCGGTCGCGGCGGCGGGCGCGATCGTCTTCGTCAACACCGTCAACGTGGTCCGCGACCACTTCCACCGCCCGGCGGGGGCCGTCTCCTTCGCCCTCGGCGCGTACGGCGTCGGCTCGATGCTCGCGGCGTTGCTGCTGCCCCGGCTGCTGGCGCGGGTCAGCGACCGGTCCGTGATGCTGCCCGCCGCCTTCGCCCTGCCCTGCGTGCTCCTCGCCGTCACCGCCATCACCGCCACCCCGGCCGGGACCGGCAGTTGGCTCGCCCTGCTCGCCGCCTGGGCCCTGGTCGGCGCCGGAAGCTCCGCCGTCCTGACGCCCGGCGGCCGGGTCATCCGCCGCTCGGCCGCCGACCCCGACCTGCCCGCCGCCTTCGCCGCCCAGTTCTCGCTCTCCCACGGCTGCTGGCTGCTCACCTACCCGCTGGCCGGCTGGCTGGCGGCGGGCATCGGGCTGCCCGCCACCGCCGTGGCCCTGGGCGCGGTCGCCCTGGCCTCCGCCGTCGTCGCCACCACCCTGTGGCCCACCCGCGACCCGGACGCGCTCGACCACCTCCACACCGACCTCCCCGCGGGCCACCCCCACCTCGCCGGCGCCCACCCCGCCGGCGGCGGCGCCTGGCAGCACGGCCACCACTACGTCATCGACCAGCACCACCCCACCTGGCCCCGCCGGCACCACCCCGCCCTCGGCTGACCGACTTCCCACTCCGCGCCGTCACAGTGCGGTGAGGACGTCCTGATGCACCCCGTCAAGGACGAAGCCGTTGTCCAACCGGACTCGGACCGTCACCCGGTCTCCCCGCTCCCGATGCGCGGCCCACTCCGGTTCCAGCGCGGCGATCTCCGCCTCCAGCCGCTCCCGGCTCGCCACCGGCATGGTGTGCCCGTAGTCCTCGAACAGCGCTTTGAGCCGCTGGTACTCGCGGACCTCCTCGCTCTCCGGGAGTTCCCCGTCCACCCGCTCGACAGTGCCCTCGGTCCCCGCTCCCAGCGAGAGGAACCCGACGACAGCCCCGGGCTCCCCGGCGACGGCCTCACCGATCCCGAGGTCCTCCGTCAGCCTGACGCGTCGTCCTTCCTCCAGGGTCATCCGTCCTCTGCCTCTCCTTCGATCGGTGCCGCGGGCGCAGCCGGCCGGCGGCCCGGCCATTATCCCGGTGCGACGCCGGCGCTCCCCGGTCCTGGCAGGCTCCGGGTCAGACCGAGTCCCCGCCGACCGGCACCCCGTGCGTGGCCAGCGCTGCCACCAGCCGCTCCGGGTCGTCCGGGGTGATCACCGGCTTGACCCGCCGCCCGAGGTCGAGGACGAAGCCGACGCTCTTGTGCGTCCGCCCCGGGTCGAGGTTGAAGTAGTGCACGAAATCCCCGGAGCCCCAGATCCGCCACTGCCCGCTGAGCCCCGACAGCGGCACCCGCCGCAGCCCGCGGATCCGCCCGTACGGGATGCGCTTGGCGGAGGCGAGCGGGAAGTAGTAGCGCCGGATGACGAGTTCCCGCTCGGTGCACGCCACCAGACCGTCGTCGTACATGTCGTCCAGGCTAGCCCTGGGCCTTCACCCACGCCGCCTCGCGCAGCAGCCGCAGGCCGTTGAGGCCGACGATGACGGTCGAGCCCTCGTGGCCGAGCACGCCCAGCGGCAGCGGGAGGGTGGCGACGAGGTCCCAGACCACCAGGGCGGTGATGAACACCGAGGCGATCACCAGGTTCTGCACGACGAAGGAGCGGGCCCGGCGGGAGAGCGCGACGACGGCGGGGACGGTGGCGAGTTCGTCGCGCACGATGACGGCGTCGGCGGTCTCCAGCGCCAGGTCGGAGCCGGCCCGGCCCATCGCGATGCCGGTGTGGGCGGCGGCCAGCGCGGGCGCGTCGTTGACGCCGTCACCGACGACCAGGACCTTGCGCCCGGCCTGCTCCTGCTCCTTGACGGCGGCGACCTTGCCCTGCGGCAGCAGCCCGGCCCGGACCTCCCCGATGCCGACCTCGGCGGCCACCGCCGCGGCGGCGCGCGGGTTGTCGCCGGTGAGCAGCACGGGCGTACGGCCGGTGAGGCCGGTCAGCGCGGCCACCGTCGCGGCGGCGTCGGGGCGCAGCCGGTCGGAGATCCCGAGCACGCCGACCGGAACGCCGTCCGCCTCTACCAGAACGGCGGTGCGGCCGCGCTCCTCCAGTTCGGCGACGATCCCGGAGGCGGCGCTCTCACGCCCGCCGAGAACCCGCTCTGGCGCGCCGACCGCGACGATCCGGCCGTCCACGGTGGCGGTCACCCCGACGCCGGGAACGGAGTTGAAGTCCTCCGCCACGGCCAGGGCGAGCCCGCGCCCCCGGGCGGCCTCGACGACGGCGCGGGCGAGCGGGTGCTCGCTGGGGTGCTCGGCGGCCGCGGCCAGCGCCAGCAGTTCGTCTTCGGTGAAGCCGGCGCCGGCCAGGGGCCGGATGTCGGTGACACGCGGGGTGCCCTCGGTCAGGGTGCCGGTCTTGTCCAGCGCGACGGCGTCGACCTGGCCGAGCCGCTCCATGACGACGGCGGACTTCACCAGCACACCGTGCCGTCCGGCGTTGGCGATGGCGGACAGCAGCGGCGGCATGGTCGCGAGCACCACGGCGCACGGCGAGGCGACGATCATGAAGGTCATCGCCCGCAGCAGCGAGCCGGTGAACGCGGCCCCGAAGGCCAGCGGCACGGCGAAGACCGCCAGGGTCGCGATGACCATGCCGATCGAGTAGCGCTGCTCGACCTTCTCGATGAACAGCTGGGTCGGCGCCTTGGTCTCGGAGGCCTCCTCGACCATGGCGACGATCCGGGCGATCACCGAGTCCGAGGCGTCCCGCTCGACCTTCACCCGCAGTGCGCCGGGGCCGTTCAGGGTCCCGGCGAAGACCTCGTCGCCGGTCTCCTTGGCGACGGGCAGCGGCTCACCGGTGATGGTGGCCTGGTCGACCTCGCTCACGCCGTCCAGTACCCGCCCGTCGGCGCCGATCCGCTCGCCGGGCCGGATAAGGATCGTGTCACCGACGGCCAACTCCTCGGTCGGGACGCTCTCCTCGGTGCCGTCGTCCAGCAGCCGGGTCGCGGTGGCGGGCGCGAGGTCGAGCAGTCCGCGCACCGAGTCGGCGGTACGGGCCGTGGCCAGGGCCTCCAGCGCACCGGAGGTGGCGAAGATGACGATCAGCAGCGCGCCGTCCATGACCTGGCCGACGGCGGCCGCGCCGAGCGCGGCGACGATCATCAGCAGGTCGACGTCGAGGGTCTTCTCCCGCAACGCCTGCAGCCCGGCCCAGGCCGGCTCCCAGCCGCCGGTCACGTACGCGAGGGCGTACAGCGGGCTCCACGCCCAGACGGGAGCGCCGGTCAGCTGCTGCGGCAGCGCGATCAGGAACAGCACCGTCGCCACGGCGGCCCAGCGGGCCTCGGGCAGCGACAGCACCCGGGTGCGCCGCCTGGGGGCGGCGTCGGGGCGCGGCGGTGCGGCCGGGGGCGCGGGGCGCTCGGTCAGCGTGGAGGAGGACATGGCAAGCGGGACCCTTCAGGGCAGGGTGGGGCCAACGACCCATCCACCATACATGAACATATGAACGTGCCTTCATGTATGAGTTGTACTATTGCCTTCATGGGTCATGGAGCCGCCCCCGCCACCGCCGTCCCGCGCACGCGCCTGGACGCCAGCAGCGCCGCCCGGGTGGCCACCACCCTGCAAGCCCTGGCCACCCCCTCCCGGCTGCTGATCCTCGCCCGGCTGCGCGAGGGGCCCTGCGCCGCCACCGAACTGGCCGCCGAGGTCGGCATGGAGCAGTCCGCCTGTTCGCATCAACTGCGGCTGCTGCGCAACCTCGGCCTGGTCGTCGGCCAGCGGCAGGGGCGCTCGGTCGTCTACGCGCTCTACGACAACCACGTGGCCGCCCTGCTCGACCAGGCGGTCTACCACATCGAGCACCTGCGCCTCGGCCTCACCGACGAGCCGGACACCCTGGAGTAACGCGCGACGAGGCGGCCACTGCCGCACAGTGCCCGTCGGCGCCCTGGCCGACCATGTTGCGGTAACTCCTGGCAATTACTGGGTTGTTGGACGCATCTGCGCCACCTCCAGGTTGACACGTCGAATGATCGGCAACTGCACAGTTTTGCTACGGTCACCCTCCGTAGTCAGCAAGGGGCATGCGATGCCCCGGCCTCCACGAGAAGTCGGCGGGTCCGACTTCCTGTGCATGCTTCGGCCGCCCGGTGGGTCCGGCCGGGCGGCTTGGGTGGGTTGATGCGTCAGGCCACCGGCTGGTGGTCGCGGTCGGGGGCGGCCTCGTCGCAGCGGTGGGGCATCCGCAGGACGGCGAGCGCGCCGAGGGCGACGACGGCGATGGCGAGGAGCAGGAGAACCAGGAGGGTGAGGCCGATCAGGAGTCGCACGAGCCGTCCTCGGCCTTCTGCTCGCGATCACGGAGGAGGGCGAGGAGGTTGAGCACGGTGCTGGCCGGGGCGTTGCCGAAGCGGACCAGGACGCGGCCGTCCACGACGCTGTCGGTGGTGGCGGAGGGCCAGAGGAGGCCGAACTCGCGGCCGCGCTCGTGGAGTTCGGCAAGCAGGTAGGAGACCTCCAGCTCGGTGTAGGTGCGCATCAGCGGGTCGGCCGGCTCGATCGGGCGGCGGCTGCGGGCGGCGGCGGCGGTCACGCGGCGGCGTCCAGCTCGAACCAGACGGATTTGCCGGTCTTGCGGGAGTCCGTGCCGAAACGGTGGGTGAGCGAGCGGACGAGGTGCAGGCCCCGGCCGGAGACGGCGTAGGGCTCGGAGGCGCCCCGCTGGACGGGGAAGAGGGGGTTGCCGTCGCTGACGGAGACCCGGAGCACGCCGTCGAGCAGCGCGATCACGACGATCGGCGCCGGACTGCCGCCGTGCCGCCAGGCGTTGACGAAGAGTTCGAGGAGCGCGACCTCGGCGTCGGCGACCAGGTCGGGCTTCCACCCGGCGCGCGAGGTCGCCTCGCGCAACTCCTCGCGCGCAGCCGACCAGTCAGGGGGGAGTTCGAGGGAGAACACGAAGAGACCTCCGTGGGAGTCGATAGACATCTCCGAGCGACTGATGATCAATCAGGAGAGCTGGATCGGAACGGGATCGTGACGTGAGCGCACAGCGATACACCTGGCGATTGCCGTCTGTGTGCGGCTCGTCACACTCAGCATGGGGCCAGTTACCCATACTTGGCAACTCGTCTCGCTATTTTGGATATATCCAAATCGAACACCAAAGAGGGCGCCTAGAGTGACAGTTGGCGGTGGCGAATGTGACCGCCGGGAAGGCAGACTGGTCCGAGCGGCTCAGAAGGGGCGGGGATGGCCGGAGCAACAGGTCCGACGGTTCGACGGAGGCAACTCGGAGCCGAGCTGCGCCGCAGGAGAGAGGAAGCCGGCCTCTCACACGAGGAAGTCGCCGACACTCTGAGCGGCATGAGCCAGCCGAAGCTGTCCCGCATCGAGAACGGCCGTGGCGCCACCAAGGTGGATGACGTCAAACGGCTCCTCGCGCTCTACAAGTGCGAGGACAACGAGTTGATCTCCGCTCTCGTGGAACTGGCCAAACGAGGCTCTCAGCGCGGGACGTGGTGGCAGAGCTACAGCGCTGACATCGGCGAGCCGCTCGGCAACCTCATCTCGCTGGAGGCAAGCGCCGCATCCATGCGGTCCTACGAAGGCTTCTTCATCCCCGGTCTTCTCCAGACACCCGCCTACGCGCGCGAGATCATCAAGAAGCTCACTCTCCGCCCAGGAGTCAACGTCGAGGCGCTCGTCGACGTCCGCATGGCACGCCAGAGTGCACTGACCAGGGCTGAACCTCTCACGCTATGGGCAGTGATCCACGAAGCAGCGATCCGGTCCGGAGCCGGCGGACCGAAGGTCATGGCAGAGCAACTTGCGAGGATCGCCGACCGCGCCGGTCAGCCCAACGTCAACATCCAGGTGATGCCCATCGGCGCGCCTGCGCACCATGGCATGGGCGGCGCCTTCTCCATCCTCGGATTTCCGCAACGGCAGGATCTCGATGTCGTCCTCGTAGAAGGAGCGTTGAACGACCTCTGGGTCGAGGATGCTGCCGCTGTGGCGCTTTACACGGCGAAGTTCGACGCCATTCGAGCAGACGCTCTGGGCCTCGACGACTCCCTCGCCCTGATCATCGAACAGAGAGACAAGCTCACATGACGTCCACCTCGAACGCAGCCGCCGTCACCGCGGCCTGGCAAAAGTCATCCCATAGCAACGAGTCGACGAACTGCGTCGAGATCGCCCGCCCGGACGGGTCGGTAGCGTTCATCCGCGACTCAAAGGACCCTTCCGGTCCTGCTCTGGCCTTCGACCGCACGGCGCACGCGGCCTTCATCCGTGCCGTCGCCACCGGGGAGTTCGACTTCGGACTCCTCTGATTGCCACTTCGCGGCGCCTCGCCCCCTTCCGGGCGAGGCCCCGCCATCCATCCGCCGTGTTCCTCAAGGGCACGGCCAACTTCTCCATCCTCAGAGAGGCAAAGTCAAGTGACCTACTACTACCCCGACGCTTCGGCCACCGGGTTCGCCTTCCGGAAGTCGAGCTACAGCTAGGTGACGACAACTGAGTTGAGTACTCATTCCTCCCCAAGGCGGTCGCGATCCGAGACAGCAAGGACCCTTCCGGTCCTGCTCTGGCCTTCGACCGCGCGGCGCACAACGCCTTCATCTGTGCCATCTCCGCCGGGGAGTTCGACTTCAGACTCCTCTAATAGCGCCCGCCAGTAGGTCTTGCGTGTCCCGGGATACCTCCGTGCGGGAGCCCGGGGTTCAAGGCTTGTGCTGCTACTCGGTGCGCCGAGGGTCTCCTCGACCAGCACCCTCGCCTCGGCCACCGTTGCCGCCCGCAACTCGGCAGTCTCGCCGGGCGCTCCCAGCAGGCCGTGTTCTCGTAGGCGCGCACGGCGGTGCACACGGCGCGGGCATGCGCGCCGGCGGCGCCCCGGAAGTCGTCCTGCTGGATGGTCCGCCCGTCCCGGCTGCGGGTCATGGTGGCAACGATGACCGTCTCGTGAGCGTGACGTCTCCTTGCCGTGGCAGGCCGCGGCTGCCAGGTTCACCGGGTGAACGCGACCGTGCCTGCCGGCTGCACCGCCAAGCCCGTCCTCACCGGCTCGAAGGTACGACTGCGCCCCTCCGAACCGGGCGATGTGGCCGCCCTGGCACCCGTCTTCGAGGACCGGGAGCTCCTGCGGCCCATCGATGCCGCGAACCGCTCCGACGCTCCGCTAAGACCCCAGATCCCCGAACGTGCCAAGCAGTTCCGCCTGTGGCGCAGCGCCCAGGCCGACCGCCTCGACCTGGCCATCGTCGACCTGGCCACCGGGGCGTGCGTCGGCGAGATCGCCTTCAGCGAGCTGAACGCGGCCAATCGCAGCTGCAACCTCCGTATCCTGCTGATCGCCGCAGGCCAGGACCGGGGACTGGGAACGGAGGCCACCCACCTCATGCTCGCCCACGGCTTCGAGCAAGCGGGCCTGCACCGGGTCGCCCTGGAGGTCTACACGTTCAACCCCCGGGCCCGCCATGTCTACGAGAAGCTCGGCTTCACCACCGAGGGCACCCTGCGCGACGCCCTCCACTACGACGGCCAGTGGATTGACGCCACCCTTATGTCCATGCTCGCCCCCGACTGGGCCCGCCACCGCGGCAAGGGACGCTGACAGCTCTCCCATCTTCGTTGTTCCGATTGCCGGTACGCGCCCTGACTGGGTAGCCGGCCCGGCGCGCCTGCCCGGCTGCGCCCGGAGGCGAACCGGGGAAGCTCGGCTCGGCTGAGATGCGTAGGTGCCGTTCACCCTGAAGAGTGACAGCGCATCAGTTCCGGCCACATGAGGCGCCTGAGCGTTTCGGAGACAACGGGGGCGCGGAAGGTTTCCCAGGCCGTGGCCCACGATCGGGCGCGGTTCACCATTTCTTGTCGAGAGAAGGTATGCCATGTCCTGGCAGGCGTATGTGGATGAGCAGCTCGTGGGTACGGGTCATCTCCAAGGCGGGGCCATCATCGGTGCCTCGGACGGGGATGTCTGGGCCATCAGCAACGGGTTCGGCCTCAAGGACGGCGAGGGCGCGGCCATTGTCGCGCTGTTCAAGAGCCCGGCCGGCGTCTTCGCGAGGGGCGTCACCGTCAGCGGCGTGAAGTACATGGGCATCAAGGGCGAAGACCGCTCGATCCGCGGCAAGAAGGGCGCCACCGGCGTCGCACTGGCCAAGACTGCCCAGGCCATTCTCATCGGCTACTACAACGAGAATGGGCAGCCGGGCAACGCGGCAACTGCCGTGGAGAAGCTCGCCGACTACCTCATCGAGAACGGCTACTAGGGGCATCTGCCAGTAGGTGCCGAGCTGGGCGGTGGTAGCACGGCAGGCATGGTTCGCCCGATCATGGAGTCTCTGCGCTTCGTGATCACCGGGGGATCCGTGCCTGCCGCCCCATCATGCATTCTCGACCCGATCCGCGACTAGTTCCTCGCGCTGCTGCCCGCGCGTGAGGACCGCCATCCGCTGGGCTGCCACAATCCGCGCATCAGCGACGAGGTCGTCTTCGACCGCCTGGTGCAGGTCCTGGTCTTCGGCTGCGGATACGAGCGGGTGGCGGACCGCATGTGCTCTGCCACCACGCTGCGTCGCCGCCGCGACGAGTGGATCGCCGCCGGTGTGATGAGACCCTGCGCGTGCTCGCACTCGCCTGCTACGACCAGATGATCGGCCTCGAACTCGACCGGCTGTCTGCGGACGGCTGCATCGCCAAGGCTCCGTCCGGGGGAGAGTGCGCTGGCAAGAGCCCCGTTGATCGGGCCGAACTCGGCATGAAACGCTCGCAGTTGACGGACGGCTACGGCATACCGCTGGTCACCGACCCGGCACCGGCGAACACGCGCGATCACACCTTGCTGCCCGCGACCCTCGACCGCTTCGCCGCCCTGGAAGCAGCTCTGGGGCCGCTGCCCGAGCACCCGCGCCTGAGCCTGGACGCCGGCTACGACTACAGCATGGTCCACCAGGATCTCGACGCCCGGCGAATCACCGGCAAGATCGCCGAGCGCGGCGCGAAGACCCCGATCCAGGCCGGCGGGCGTTGGGTGGTCGAACGCACGAACTCCTGGATGAACAACTTCGGCAAGCTCCGCCGCTGCACCGAGCGACGAAGAACCATCGTCGAGTTCTTCATCGCCCTGGCCAGCGCCATTATCACTGTCCGCTGCCTAATCAGACGGGCTTGGACCCTCTACCGCTGGGACACCCGGCCTCGAAGCCCCCGCATCCGATGACCTACTGGCGGACACCCTAAGCGCCACCTGCCCGGCTGACGTCGAGTTGTACCGGGCGAGGCTCCAGGAGATCACCGCCGAGGCCCTTCCGGTCGACTCCTCGCTCGCCTTCATCACCGCACAGAGAGAACAGATCAAGTGATCCATCTGACCTTCAAGAAATCGAGCTACAGCGGTGGCAACCAGAACTGCGTCGAGATCGCCATCCCGGGCGGTCCGGTCTCCTACATCCGCGACTCGAAGGACCCCTCCGGTCCTGCGCTGGCGTTCGACCGCCAGGCGCACGAGGCCTTCATTCATGCGGTGGCCGCCGGGGAGTTCGACTTCGGGCTTCACTAGGCATCAGACCAGGGGCGGACGCCGGTTCCCCTGTGCCCGGCGTTCGCCCCCGATACCGATGGCCCGCGGCAACGCGTCATACTCTGGATTCGATCACCACAAAGCACAAGTGAATGTCTATGGACCGCACGTCGTAGCATCACTTAGATGTTGAACCTCGAACGCCTGCGCGTGCTGCACGCCGTGGCGATGACCGGATCCGTCGTCGGCGCCGCGCGGCTCCTGCACGTCACCACCTCGGCGGTCTCACAACAGATGGCACGGCTGGAGCAGGAGACCGGGGCCTGTCTGACCGAACGCCAAGGTCGGGGCATCCGTCTGACCGAGGCCGGCGCTTTGCTCGCCGATCAGGCCGCAGAGCTGCTCGGGCACGCAGAGCGCGTCATGGCGGTAATGGCGCAGCAGCGCGGAGTGGTGAGCGGCGACCTCACGATCGCGGCCTTCCCGACCGCCGCCCGTGGGCTGCTCCCGCCGACGCTGCGGGCCCTGGGGTCGCGGTACCCGGATCTGACGGTGTCGGCGCGGGAACAGGAACCGTACGAAGCCATCCCGGCGGTGCGGCGCGGGCTGCTCGACCTGGCGGTCGTCGAAGACTGGATCGACGATCCGCTCGCCCTGCCCCAGGGGCTGGACCACCGCGCCCTCCTCTACGACACCTACGACATCGCCCTACCCTCGGACCACCGGCTCGCCGACCGTCCGACGCTGAGCCTGGACGATCTCGGCGACGAGGACTGGATCACCTCGAGCGACGGGCAACTGTGCCACGAACGGCTGGTGCGCAGCATCAAGGAGCCCCGCATCGCCCACACCGCCTCGGAACACCCCACACAGATCGCACTGGTCGCGGCAGGGCTGGGCATCGCCATCATCCCGCACCTGGGACGTGAAGCGACGTCGGCTCCGGTGCGGTTCGTGCCCCTGGCGGACGCCCCGCGTCGCCGCGTCTTCGCCATCTGGCGATGCACCTCGGCCGCACGCCCCGCGATCGGCGTCGTGGTGGATGCCCTGCTCTCAGCCTGTCCGTCCGTCTGACAGGGGCTCGGGCCCTCAGGCGGCGGGCTTGGCCAGGCGGCGGACCAGGGTGACGACGGCCTCCCGGTTCGTTGCGGGGTCCGTCGTGCCGGAGAGGAGCAGGCGGACCATCTGCGGCAGCGTGAACCACGCGTTCACCAGGCCGATCACCGCGAACATCAGCCGCGCCGGATCCACGTCGTCGGCCAGCTCGCCGGCCTGTTGCGCGGCCGCGAGGGCGGCGACCTTCTCGCCGTAGTGCACGGTGCGTTCGGGCCCGGCCGCCAACTCCTCGGACGCCGTGCCGCGCTGCAGGCCCTCCCAGGCCATCAGACGGGAGAAGTGCGGGTTGGCCGAGTGGTAGTCGAAGACGCGTCCGGCGTAGTCGCCGAGGTCCCGTCCCCGCTCCAGGACGAGCGGTACCGCTTCCGCCAGCTTGCCGAGTTCGGACGTCAGCACCGCGGAGAACAACTGCTCCTTGTTGCCGAAGTACTGGTAGATCCGCTCCTTGTTGATGCCCGCCCGGGTGGCCACCCGGGCGATCCGGGCACCGTCCAGGCCGAACTCGGCGAACTCCTCGACCGCGGCGTCGAGGAGGAGCTGCTGCGTGCGTGCGGTGTCCCAGGCCATGGCTCAACCATAGCGCGAATCTCCAACCAGAGGGTTGGACATCCGCGCAGGCGTCTGCCAGAATCTCCAACCGAAGGGTTGGGGATTTGAGCTCCAGCCGATCGCCAACGGGAGGAACGCGCCATGACCACCGACACCATCACCGCACCGGCACCCGCAGCCCCGTCCGTGCACCGCCGGGCGCTGCTCACCTGGCTCGCCGTCTACCCGACCATCACCGCCGCCTTCGTCCTGCTCGGCCCCTACCTCGGACACCTGCCGCTGCCGCTGCGGACCCTGGTGATGACCGCCCTCGTCGTCCCGGTCGTCAGCTACGCGCTGATGCCCCTGCTGCTCAAGGCGGAGACCAAGCTCGCCCGCCGCCACGGCCGTCGGAAGTAGCACGCATCGGGCGCCCCCGGGCGCCGGTTCCCCTACCATCGGAGGTCCGTCCGGGTGGCACGCCCGGCCGTGGCTCTGGGGGGACTACCGGGTGATACGGATTCTGCTGGCCGAGGACATGCACATGGTCCGAGGCGCGCTCGTGGCGCTGCTGGACCTGGAGGACGACCTCGAAGTGGTCGCGGAGACCGAGCGCGGTGACCTGGTGGTCCCGAAGGCGCTGGAGACCGGTCCGGACGTGGCGATCATCGACATCGACCTGCCGGGCATGGACGGTCTGACCGCCGCGAGCCTGCTGAAGACCAAGCTGCCGCAGTGCCGGACGCTGATCCTGACCAGCCTGGGACGGCCCGGCACGCTGCGCCGGGCGCTGGAGGCGCAGGTGTCCGGCTTCCTGCTGAAGGACGCGCCGCCGAAGCAGCTCGCCGAGGCGGTGCGCGGGGTGGCCGCAGGTCAGCGGGTGATCGACCCCCAGCTGTTGCTGGACGCCTTCGACAGCGGCCAGAACCCGCTGACCCTGCGGGAGACCGAGGTGCTGCGGGCCGCCGCCGGCGGGGCCGAGGCGGCGGAGATCGCGGCGACCCTGCACCTGTCGGTCGGGACGGTCCGGAACTACCTGACGACGATCGTGACGAAGCTCAACGCCCGCAACCGGATCGACGCGATCAGGCTGGCCGAGGAATCCGGCTGGCTGCTTTAGGGCCCGTCCGGTTTAGGGCCCGTCCGGCGGATCTTCGCCGGACAGGCCCTGGCAACACGGCTCACGCCGGGACCTCCGCCACCAGGTGGAACCACCCCCGCCCGTCGGGCCCGGCGCTGAGCCGGCCGCCGACCTTGGCGAGCCGCACCTCCAGGTTGTCCAGCCCGCCACCGTGCCGGTCCGCGTCCCCGAGCACTGCCCGCTCGGGGACGCCGTTGTTGGAGAGCGTGAGCCGCAGCCGCCCGCCCTCCACCCGGCCCTTGACGATGCAGCACTCCGCCTTGCTGTGCCGCAGCAGGTTGGTGACGCCCTCGCGCAGCACGGTGGCGAGCACGGTGTCGGCCTCCCCGGTGGGCTGGATGCCGCCGAGGTCGAACTGGGCCTCGATGTCGGCCGCCGCGAGCACCGACCGCGCCGAGACGGCCTCGCTCTCCAGCGACATGTCCCGGTAGCCGCGGGCCACCGCGCGCACGTCGGCCAGGGCCTGCCGGGAGATCTCCAGGACCCCGCCGAGCTCGTCCAGCGCACGGTCCGGGTTGACCGTGACCAGTCGGCAGGTCAGCTCGCTCTTCAACGTGATCGCCGAGAGGCTGTAGCCGAGCAGGTCGTGCAGGTCGCGGGCGAACCGCAGCCGTTCCCGGGTGACGGCCAGTCGGGCCAGCTCCTGCTGGGCCTGCTGCACCTCGATGACGAGTTGGGCGAGCCTGGTCAGGCCGAAGACGATCAGCCCGGTCAGCGCCGTCGCCACGGTGAGGTAGACGGCCTCGGCCACGCTGATGCCCAGCAGCGCGCCGCTGACCCCGGACAGCACCACCACCGCCCCGAAGGCCGCCCCGGCCCGCTTGCCGCGCAGCAGGAGCAGCGCCGAGGAGCCGAGGAAGCCCGCCATCCCGCCCCAGGCGAAGCCGAAGAACACCAGCGGCACGTACGTCAGCACCGCCTGCGCCAGCAGCGTCCAGCGTCCGTAGCGTTCCCGGACGCGCTGCATCCGGGGTGCGCAATGGACGAACTGGAGCGCCGAGGCGGCGGTGAATGTCAGGCTCGCGGCAACGAATTGACTTTCCGTCGGATGACTCGTCGTCATGTTCAGAAAGCCGATCAGCACGAAGCCGAGCTGCACGATCACCACAATGGCCAAGGCCAGCCTGGGCGGGGGAGCATTGAAACCGGTCGGTCTGTTTTCCCGCGTCGGCCGCCCCCCCGCGTCACCGGATCCGCCCGGCTCGCTCCGCACACGCACGGTTCCACTCAAGCTGTACTCCCCCCCAAGCGACTTGGGGGGAGTATAGGGCGCGACTATCCCCGCGCCGACACCTCGTTCGCACACTCGTCCCAGCCCGTGAAATCGGCCGGATCCGCCCGCCCCTCCCGGGCCGGGCGGCTGCCCTCCGGGAGCGTGCCCAGGACGAAGCCGCCGACCGTAGCCTCGGCCCGCCAGTCGACCCGCAGCGCCCGTTCGGCCAGCTCGATGTCGCCGCTGCGCAGCGCGCAGGTGGCCAGGCCCATGGCCGTCCCGACCAGGTACATGCTCTGGGTCACCACGCCGACGTGTTTGAGCGTCAGCGCGTACGCGAGGCCGCTGAACTTCCAGGACAGCCGGCGGTGCCGGGAGGTGATGGCGACGACCACGGCCGGCGGGGTGGCCAGCCGGGCACTGAGCGCGGCCTCGGCGAACAGTTCGTCCAGCTCCTCCGGGCCCTCATTGACCGAGATCAGACAATGCTCGGACGGTGCGTAGTAGTAGATCCCGTCCGGCAGCCCCGCGCAGTCCCGCACGGCCGGGTAGAACTCCAGCTCGTACGCCCCGTCCCCGCTGGGGTACGGGCGGTCGCTGACCGGTTCGCCGCTCGGGTCGTCGGCGGGCCCCGGCCGCAGCCCGCGCACCCGTACGGTCCGGTGCAGGAACTCGCCGAGCTGCTCGGCGGTGAACGGGGCGGCGCCGAACTCACGGACCGAGCGGCGGCCCTCGATCACCGTGGTGAGCACCGGGTCGGCGGCCAGCACCTGCTTGAGGTCGGGGCGGGCCAGCGGGTGGCGCCGGCCGGCCGGGAGCGGGCGCAGCGCGGGCTCGGGGTCGGTGCGCCCGCGCAGCGGGTGGGTCGCACCGTACGGGCCGTCGTGGCGCCCGGTGGTGCTGCGGGTGTGGAAGAACAGGTCGACGCCCGACCAGGCGGCGAGCACCGGGTCGAGGTCCTCGCCGAAGGTGGGGGCGGACAGCCGGATCAGCTCCACCGAGGCCGTCGGCTCCGGCCCGCCGTCCTCGGCGACCGAGAGCAGCCCGGCGCCCGCCAGTTGAGCCAGCAGCGCCAGCACCACCGGTTCGGACAGGCCCGACTCCGGCACGATCTCGGCCGGCCGCACCGGGCGGCCGAGCATGCCGACCACCCGGGCGCTCTCCGGCCGGTGCAGCTCGACCCGGTGCAGGGCGGTGGGCGCCTCCAGCACGAAGCCGGCGCCCTCGGTGCGCAGGAAGGCGAAGCGGGACAGCCGCACCGGCCGGCCCGGGTCGACCGGCCCGGGCTGGAACCGGGCCTCCCTGGCCAACGGCACCACGGACAGCAGCGGTTGGGCGGCGTCCTCCAGACCGAGCGAGCGCACCACCAGGTGCTGGAGCCGGTGCAGCACCCGCAGCACCTCGGCCTGCCCGGCCTGGTCCCGGACCGGCTCGCCGTCGCCGGAGGCGGGCACCGCCCCGGCGAAGACGTTCTCCAGCATGATCGGCCCCAGGCTCATCCGCCGCAGCGTCTCCCTCACCAGCGGGTGCGGACGGTCCAGCCGGAAGTCGCCCCAGCGGGCTCTCAGCAGCAGCGAACCATCCGGCTCCGCCGGCTCGACCAGGACGTCCTCGCGCAGGGACCACAGGGCGCGGGGGCGGGCTCCGCCGGCGGCACGGGCCGCGGCGAGGATTCCGTCGCTGGTCGGCATGGGGGCTCCTCATTGCTGAAGGCGGGCGGGGGCTCCGCCGGACGGTCCGACCGGTCGGTCAGACGAACAGGGGGATCGGATTGAGCTCCTCGTAGCGGCTGGGCCGGGCCAGCCGTCCGAGGGCGACGGGGACGTCGAACAGGCGGCCCGGGGCGAACCGGGCCCAGAACTGGCGCAGGCCGGGGACGACGACCTTGACCACCGGCAGGCCGATGTCGGGTCGGGTCTGGTCGAGCACCAGCAGGTCGAGGCCGTGGGCGCGGACGGTCTCCACGCAGGCGGCCACCTCCTCGCCGAGGTCGCGGCGCGGGCCGGCCGGGAAGTCGGCCGGGCCGCGCGCCGTCCGCCCCGGATCGGGCAGCAGGTAGGGCTGGTTGCGCACGGTCGCCGCGCGCCACCAGGAGAGCAGCTCGGGATCGTCCAGGTCGTAGCCGGTGCCGTCGGGGGCCGCGCCGAGGGCGGCCGGCAGCAGCTGGCCCATCTCGGTCAGGGCCCGGCGCAGGGCGATCCGGGCGTCGAAGTGCGCGCCGAAGCCGAACATGACGTCCTCGGCGGGCTTGTCGGTGCGGCGGGAGAGCACGGCGAAGACCGGGATGCCGAGGTCGGAGGTGAGGTCCAGGGCCCACACCTCGCGGTTGAGGCCGGCGTAGAGCTCCATCGCGTCCCGGCCCCAGACGTCGCCGAACTCCTCCATCCGGACGGCCGGCTGGCGGGTGCGGTTGTACCACCAGAGCGCGACCGCGTCCCGTTCGACGAGTTCGAGGAAGCCGTGCACGATCGCGTCCTCCAGGCTGCTGCCCGCCGCGTTGCCGTTGGAGTCGGCGCGCAGCGCCCGGCTGCCGGCGGGCGGGGCCACCGGGCCGACCGCGCAGCTGTAGTAGAGCATTCCGGTGGGCAGCAGACGCCGGCGGCCGTCGGCCAGCGACCAGACCGGGGTCCAGTCCACCGGCTCGGTCTCATCGAAGGGCGCGGGCACGTACTGGAAGACGGAGTGCCGCTCGTTCCAGCGCTCCCGGTCCGCGTACTGGCGCGGGTCGAACAGCTGGCAGTCGTCCGGGTGGACCGCCTCCGCCGCCAACTCCCGGTAGCTGCCGCGGATCCGGGTTTCGTCGCCGTGCAGCGCGCCGCAGTGCCGCTCCAGCGCCTCGCACAGCGCGCTGACCTTCGCCTCCAGCGGGGTCGCGCCCTTGCCGCCGCTCATCTGCCGTAGCCCGGCGCGCAGTTGGGCGAGGTCGGCGGAGCCGGCCACCGGGTTGCGGCCGGAGAGGTAGCAGTTGATCCGGACCGGGGCGCGCGGGTCCCGGCGGATCTCGGCGATCACACCGGTCACCGGGCTCACCAGGTGGCCGTAGCGCTCGTACACCTGCTCCGGCGTCTCGGCGCGGTGGCAGTCGGCGCCCTCCGCCTTCGGACGGGCCACCGGAACGACCGGGCGGGCCAGTTGGGCGGCCATCAGGCCAGGGTCGCCGCACTCGGGGCACTGCGGGCGGCGGCTCACCCGGTGGCCCTGGACGGCCAGGCCGAGGCTGTCCAGCACCCGGATCTCCCGCTGGCCCGCGTGCCGGTAGCCGGCCAGCCACTTGGCCGCCTCCAGAGCGGCGAGCTGCGCGCCGAGCGCCCGGACGGCGGGCACCGAGGTGTCCGGCCGCGCCACCGGGCCGGCCAGGCCCAGCGCCCGCTGCACCGGCACCTCGGAGCGCCGGTGGGCGCGCAGCCGGTGCGCCAGGCAGGTCCAGCACGGGCCGTCGGCCTCACCGAACACCGGGCCCACCCAGGGGCTGGAGCCGCCGGGCTTGACCGCCAGCCAGGCCCGCCCGGTGGCCCGGTGGGCGGCGTCGATCTCCCGCAGGGCCGGGTCGAGGTAGTCGGCGCAGACCACCACCGACAGCTCCCCGGCGTCCGCCGCGGCGGTGACCGGCAGGCCGTTGTTCCGGCAGGCCTGCTCGACCTCCCCCGCGTCGGCGCCGCCGACCGCCAGCACCGCCGCGCCCGCCTCGACCCGGCCGAGCGCGGCGGCGCCGTCCAGGCCGGCCAGTTCCCAGTAGGCCCGCGCCGAACGGCGGGCCGGGTCGGCGGCGGTCTCGCCGTGGTAGCCGATCAGCCCGGCCCGGGCGAGCCGGGCGATCAGCTGCCGGGCCCGGCCGTCCGGGAGCCCGGGCGCGGCGTCCCGCAGCACGCCGGCGAGGTCGCGGGTGCCGTCGAGCAGCGGCACCAGCCGTTCGATGCCCTCCCCTTGCAGGGCGGTCACACCCTGGTCGGAGACCAGGTAGGCCGCGTCGCCGGGCACCACTTCGGTGCGCAGATGGCTGCGGAAGCCGATCAGGCGGCGGTCGGCGGCGGGTGCGGCGGTCGAGTCGGCTCTGCGGGTCACCGGAGAACCCCTACAGGCCGTCGGTCGAGAAGCAGACGCACAGGTCGGCACGCCCGGCAGCGGGGTGGTCGAGGTCCACGATCGTCAGGTCCAGGTCGTGGTCCCCGGCCGGGGACATCAGGTCGATCAGGTCCAGCGAGTCGAGAAGGGCAGTTCCGAACACGTTCTCCCCCAGATGTCGTGAAGGTCCGTCAGATCTCGTCAAGCTCCGCTGCGGGCTTCCCGGAGCGGCACGAGGATTCTGGGCTGGCGACCGGAGCGCGGGACAGTGCCGCGCTCATCGATCGACCGTGAAATCCTCATGCCTCGGGCCGTTCTCGAGTCACCCTCGATCGGTGAGGCCGGCACTGGGTTCCGGGCCGCCCCGGGTGCCAAGGTGAAGACGCTGCGAGGCGCATCCCCACTCCTGGGGTCCACGAGGTCCGAAGGCCGTCGTGAGCAGCGAGTTCGCGACGCAGAGCCTTCGCGACACCAGCGCCTTCGCAACGCAGCACGGAGCACGAGGCACGAAGGGAGACTCCGGTGGAGATCGGCATCCTGGGCCCACTGACCGCCAGGCTCGGACGGACGTCGGTGGTGCCGAGCGCGGGGAAGCCTAGACAGGTTCTCGCCCTGCTCGCCCTCCGATCCGGCACCAAGGTGCCGGTGGAGACGCTCTTCCACGAGCTGTGGTCGTACGACCCGCCGCGCAGCGCGGCCACCACCCTGCAGACCTACATCCTGCAGCTGCGCCGCATGCTGGCCAAGGGACTCGCGCCGGACGGCACCTGCCCCAAGACGCTGCTGCGCACCCAGTACAACGGCTATCTGCTCGACGTCCCGGTCGAGCAGACCGACGCGGCCCGGTTCGACCGGCTGCGGGAGGCCGGCCAGTCGGCGCTGCGGGCCGGCGACTGCGCGACCGCGGCGATCCAGCTGCGCGGCGCGCTCGACCTGTGGCGCGGGCCGGCCATGGCCGACCTGCAGCTCGGCGAGATCCTCTCGATCGAGGCCATCCAGCTGGAGGAGAACCGGCTGAGCACCGTCGACGACCGGATCAGCGCCGACCTGGGCCTGGGCCGGCACGCCAGCCTGATCGGCGAGCTGGCCTCGCTGACGGCCCGCCATCCGATGCACCAGAACCTGCACGCGCACTACATGCTTGCGCTCTACCGCTGCGGGCGGGCCTCCAACGCGCTGGACGTCTACCGGCGGCTGCACGGCACGCTGGTCGAGTCGATCGGTCTGGAGCCCTCTCCCAAGCTGCAGCGGCTGCACCACGCGATGCTCAACGCCGATCCCCAACTGGACGTCGTGGAGCGGCAGCCGGACCTCGCCCGGCTGTGACACGGAGACGACCGCTGCCGGGGGGGGATCCGGCAGCGGTCGTCCGTTTCCGGGGGCGGCTAGATCGGCTGGTTGCCGTGCTTGCGGCGGGGCAGCTCCGCGTGCTTGGAGCGGAGCACCGCCAGCGAGCGGATCAGTGTCCGGCGGGTCTGCGCCGGGTCGATGACGTCGTCCACCAGGCCGCGTTCGGCGGCGTAGTACGGGTGCATCAGCTCCTCGCGGTACTCCTGGATCAGCAGGTCCCGGGTGGTCACCGGGTCGGTGGAGCCGGCGATCTCCCGACGGAAGATCACGCTCACCGCGCCCTCCGCGCCCATCACCGCGATCTCGTTGGTGGGCCAGGCAAAGGACAGGTCGGCGCCCACCGAGCGGGAGTCCATGACGATGTAGGCGCCGCCGTAGGCCTTGCGCAGGATCAGCTGGATCCGCGGCACGGTGGCGTTGCAGTACGCGTACAGCAGCTTGGCGCCGTGCCGGATGATGCCGCCGTGCTCCTGGTCGACGCCGGGCAGGAAGCCGGGCACGTCCAGCATGGTGACCAGCGGGATGTTGAAGGCGTCGCAGAGCTGGACGAAGCGCGCGGCCTTCTCCGAGGAGTGGATGTCCAGCACCCCGGCCAGCGACTGCGGCTGGTTGGCGACGATGCCGACCACCGAGCCGTTCAGCCTGGTCAGCGCGCAGATCACGCTGTTCGCCCAGCGCTCCTGGAGCTCCAGGTACTCTCCGTCGTCGGCGATCGCCGCGACCACCTCGCGCATGTCGTACGGCTGGTTGCCGTTGACCGGCACCAGGTCGAGCAGTTCCTCGCAGCGGCGGTCGGCCGGGTCGCCGGTGGGCTCGACCGGCGGCATCTCCATGTTGTTCTGCGGCAGCAGCGAGAGCAGGTAGCGGACCTCCTCCAGGCAGGTCCGCTCGTCGTCGTACGCGAAGTGCGCCACCCCGGAGACCTCGGCGTGCACGTCGGCGCCGCCCAGGCCGTTCTGGCTCACCTTCTCGCCGGTCACCGCCTGGACCACGTCCGGGCCGGTGATGAACATCTGCGAGGTCTCGCGGACCATGAACACGAAGTCGGTCAGCGCGGGCGAGTAGGCGGCGCCGCCCGCGCACGGGCCGAGCATCACCGAGATCTGCGGGATCACGCCGGAGGCCCTGGTGTTGCGCTGGAAGATGCCGCCGTAGCCGGCCAGGGCGGTGACGCCCTCCTGGATCCGGGCGCCGGCGCCGTCGTTCAGCGACACCAGCGGCGCGCCGGCCGCCAGGGCCATGTCCATGATCTTGTGGATCTTCTGCGCGTGGGCCTCGCCCAGCGCGCCGCCGAAGATCCGGAAGTCGTGCGCGTACACGAAGACCGTCCGGCCGTGCACCTCACCCCAGCCGACCACCACGCCGTCGGTGTACGGCTTGCGGTCCTCCAGCCCGAGGCCGGAGGCGCGGTGGCGGCGCAGCGGTTCCAGCTCGACGAAGGTGCCCTCGTCGAACAGCACGTCCAGCCGCTCCCGGACGGTCAACTTGCCCCGGGCGTGCTGGCGTTCGGTGGCGTCCGCGCTCGGGCCGTCGTAGGCCTCCCGGTGCTTGGCGGCCAACTGCTCGACGGCGGAGCGCAGCTGCGGGCCGACCGCCGCGGTCCGGGGGTGCACCGGGGCCCGGACCTCGGCGGGCGGCGGGGTCGGGCTGCCGACGACGGTGCCGAGACGATCGGCGAGTCCGCTCTGGATGGTGGTCAACGTACTTCCCCTCTCGTACTTCGGCTCGGCGTCGGTGCGGAGCCGGGCGTCAGAGCCCGGCGGCCGCGCGCAGCTCCGCCGCCCGGTCGGTGCGCTCCCAGGTCAGGTCCTGCGACTCGCGGCCGAAGTGGCCGTAGGCGGCGGTCTGGGCGTAGATGGGCCGCAGCAGGTCCAGGTCGCGGATGATCGCGGCCGGGCGCAGGTCGAAGACCTTGGTGACGGCCTCCTGGATGGTCAGCACCGGGACGGTCCCGGTGCCGAAGGTCTCGACGAACAGGCCGACCGGCTCGGCCTTGCCGATCGCGTACGCGACCTGCACCTCGGCGCGGCGGGCGAGACCCGCGGCGACGATGTTCTTGGCGACCCAGCGCATCGCGTAGGCGGCCGAGCGGTCCACCTTGGACGGGTCCTTGCCGGAGAAGGCGCCGCCGCCGTGGCGGGCCATGCCGCCGTAGGTGTCCACGATGATCTTGCGGCCGGTCAGGCCGGCGTCGCCCATCGGGCCGCCGACCTCGAAGCGGCCGGTCGGGTTGACCAGCAGCCGGTAGTCGCTGGTGTCGATGCCGAGCGCGGCGAGCTCGGGCTCGACCACGTACTCGCGGATGTCGGGGGCGAGCAGGCCGTCCAGGCTGATGTCGGCGGCGTGCTGCGAGGAGACCACCACGGTGTCCAGGCGCACGGCGCGGTCGCCGTCGTACTCGATGGTGACCTGGGTCTTGCCGTCGGGGCGCAGGTACGGGACGGTCCCGTTCTTGCGGACCTCGGACAGGCGCTTGGACAGCCGGTGCGCCAGGGCGATCGGCAGCGGCATCAGCTCGGGGGTGTCGTCGCAGGCGTAGCCGAACATCAGGCCCTGGTCGCCGGCGCCCTGCTTGTCGAGCTCGTCCTCGGCGCCCTCGACCCGGGACTCGTAGGCGGCGTCGACGCCCTGGGCGATGTCCGGGGACTGCGAGCCGATGGAGACGGAGACGCCGCAGGAGGCGCCGTCGAAGCCCTTCTGCGAGCTGTCGTAGCCGATCTCCAGGACGGTGCGCCGGACGATCGCGGCGATGTCGGCGTAGCCGGAGGTCGCGACCTCCCCGGCGATGTGCACCTGGCCGGTGGTGATCAGCGTCTCGACCGCGACCCGGCTGCCCGGGTCCTGGGTGAGCAGCGCGTCCAGGATGGCGTCGCTGATCTGGTCGGCGATCTTGTCGGGGTGGCCTTCGGTCACGGACTCGGAGGTGAACAGGCGGCGGGCCATGGGTGCTCCGTAAGGGTTGGCGACTGGGACGGACGGGCGGACGGGCGGACAGGCGGACGGGCGGGGAAACGGCGGCCGGTCCCCGCCGGTGGGGCGGCGGGGACCGAGCGGGGCGGTCAGCTCGCTTCGAGCAGCCGCTTGAGCTGGACGAGCTCCTCGGCCATCTCGTTGCGCTGCCCGACCACCACGTCCTCGTCGACGTGGGGCGGCAGGTTGACGGTGAAGCGCACGGCCACGTGCTCGTCGTGCTCCTGGAGGTCGAGCTCGGCCTCCTCCTCCTGGCCGCGGATCAGCGAGTGGATGACGTAGCGGCGGGCGCCGGCGCTCTCGGTGCCGGTGATCCAGGTCTCGATCGGGCCCATCACGGACTGCACCTGGAACCTGCCGTCCCTCTCGCCGTCGACCGCCTGGAAGAAGGTGGTCCACTCGGTCAGGTTGGGCATGTGCCCGACGTAGGCGCCGACCGTGGCGAGGTCGCCCCTGATGTCGATGCCTCCGGTCACGGGGATCATTGCGGTTGTCCTCGCTCTCTCTCGTGGAGCTCGTGCTCGCTCTCGTGGTGCGGGGCTGCCGGTCAGAGCAGGCTGAACTGCTCGCGGACGCCGCCGATCAGCTCGCGCGGCGAGCCGGGCGGCTCCTCGGCGCTGCCCCGCAGGGTGCTCTGCAGCAGGGCGGCCAGCGGCAGCACGGTGGGCAGGTGCGGGTCGGCGAGGCCGATCAGCAGCTGCTGGTGGGCGCCGTCCGCGAAGGTGGCGTCACCGGCCGCGTCCGCGCCCTTGATCAGCGCGCCGACCTTCTCCTGGTAGCGGGCGACCACCGCGGAGCGCTCCTCGGCGCCCGGGGCGGCCAGGGAGTCGACGGCCGCCTGGCCGGCGAACAGCCCGGCCTGGACGGCGATGTCGATGCCGCTGCAGAAGAACGGGTCCAGGAAGGCGGCGGCGTCGCCGGCGATCGCGTACGCCTCCCCCGCCAGCTCGGTGGCGCGGAAGCGCCGGTTGAGCGCGGGCAGCACCGGCAGCAGCTGGTCGGCGCCGGCCAGCAGGGTCTGCAGCGGGGCGGCCTCGTCGACCTCGGCCCAGAACAGCGACTCGATGTCGCCGCCGTAGCGCTGGGCGTGGTCGTCGCCGACCACCACGCCGACGCCGACCCGGCCGCCGCCCATCGGGATCACGAACACGTAGCCGTGGGTGATGCCGATGATGGTCATCGTGCCCTCGACCGCCAGCTCGTGCTCGCGCTCGGGCTTGAAGTGGCTGAACACCGCCTCGCGCGGGTCGAGTTGCTGCTCGGGCTCCTCCCGGGTGCCGAGCGCCCGGGAGACCAGGGCGGACTTGCCGCTGGCGTCGATGACGTACCGGGCGGAGAGCTCGGCGATCCCGGCCGGGGTGGCCGCGGTGAGCCTGACGCCGCTGCCGTCGGCCGCGAACTCGACGTCGGTGACGGTGTGCAGCGGGCGGTAGCTCGCGCCCTGGCGGATCGCGTTGTCCACCAGGATCTTGTCGAACGTGGAGCGGTCCAGCCGGACCACGGCCGGCAGGTCGCAGCCGGCCGCCCGGGACAGCGTCAGCTCCAGGCCGAAGCGGCCGGTGGCGTTGAGGAAGCGCACGCCGGTGGCGGCCCCGAAGGCCTCCTTGACGTCCTCCACGCCGAGCCCGCGCAGCAGCGGCAGGGTCTCGCCCGACCACGACTCGGGCAGGTGGGGGGCGGGCTGCATCGCGCGGTCCAGCAGCAGGACGCTCAGGCCCGCCCTGGCCGCGGCCGCCGCCGCGGTGGAGCCGGCCGGACCGGCTCCGATCACGATCACATCGGTGGTCACGCGGCGGCTCCCAGGGCGGCGGGCGCAGGCTGCGCGCCCGCCTCGAAGTGGCTGACGAAACTGTCCAGGATCCGGCCGAGGCGGTCCTCGAAGCGGCGCCGGTAGGCGTCCCGGTAGTCCTGGTGGGCGGGGTCGGACGGGCTGCCGCCCGGCTGGGCCGGGAGCAGCTCGTAGTTCCGCTCGGCGGTGACCAGACAGCCGCCGTCCTGCTCGGTGAAGCGCCAGGCGCCGACGTGGTCGGCCATGCCAAGCGGCGGGGTCGGGCTGAAGAACTCGATGTCGCCGCCGGGGGCCAGGAAGCGGACGGTGCGGACGAACTCGGTCCGGCCGTCGCGCTCCACCTCCAGGTCGAACTCCTGGTGCGCGCCGTCGTCGTAGTGCACCCGGACGGAGGTGATCCGGTCCCAGACGGCGTGCCAGGAGGCGATGTCCCAGAACAGCGCCCGGACCTCGGCCACCGGGGCGTCGATCGACCGGCTGACGCTCAACAGGTCGCTGCGGTCGGCGAGTTCGGCTGTTTCGCGGGGTTCGGCCCGCTCAGCGGTCGACATCGGCCTCGACCGCCTCGCGGAACAGCTGCAGGTTGTGCTGCAGGTGGCCGGAGAGCCGGCGGCCGAACTCGGCCTCGTCCGGCAGCGGGGCGGCGGCCGGGTCGCCGGAGGGCGGTGCCTGCAGCTCGAACTCGCGGGTGGCGGTGACGGTGGTGCGGCCGTCCTGCTCGGCGAAGGTCCAGCGGCCGGTCATCCGCTTCAGCAGCGGCGGCGGCGTGGTCTGCACCAGCTCCAGCTCGTACGGGGCGCGGCAGTAGCGGACGCCGCGGACGGTCTCCTGACCGCCGGGGCGCTCCACCGTCATGGTGAACTCCTGGTTGTAGCCGTCGCAGTAGAGCACCTGGACGTCCAGGGTGTCCGGCAGGATCGCGGGCCAGCGGTCCAGGTCGGCGAAGGCGCCGTAGGCGGCCTCGATCGGGGCGTCGATGACGACGCTCTCGGTGATGGCGGCCACGGCGGTCACTCCCCGCCCTTGCCGGTGAGCACCTTGCGCCAGGAGTCCAGCGCCAGCCTGGAGTGGCCGGCCAGCATGGTCGTCACCTGCTCCTCGGTGCTCGCCTCCTCGGTGGCCGGGTAGACCAGCGGGGCGACCTCCTCGTGGAGGTTCCACACGTGGGTGACCTCGACGCGGGTGTGCTCCGGGTTGCCGGCGGCCTGGGTGAAGCGCCAGATCCCGCCGTGGTGCTTGAGGAACTCCGGCGGCTCGGGCTGGAAGAACTCGATCTCCCCGGGGCGGCAGTTGCGGATCGAGCGGACCCGCAGCTGGGAGCCGTCGGTCTCCGAGGCGACCGTCATGAAGAACTCCTGGTAGCGCCCGTCGTCGTAGCGGACGTCGATCTCCTGCACGTGCGGCAGGTACCGGGGCCACGCGCGGACCTCGAAGAGCGCCCCGTAGACGGCGTCCAGCGGCGCCTCGATCACGAGGGTCTGCACGGTGCGGTGGGCGAACCCGGGGTGGGTGTCGATGGTGAGGCCCGCCGTGGGGCTGACGGTGGTCATCTCTGCTTGCTCCTTGGGCTGTTGTGCGTTCGGTCGGGTCTCAGGCGCCGAGCCAGTCCTCGCGGCGGCCGGCGAACAGGTCGACCATCGGGGTGTTCATGGCCCAGTGCGGGTGCTCCAGCGCGGTGGTCTCGCCCCAGAAGTCCGGGTTGGTGAACTCGAGCATCACGTTCATGTGCCACTCGCGGCCCAGCTGGGTGAGGGTGAGCTTGTCGTCGGCGAGCTCGGCCAGGCCGCGGCTGAGGATCCGCTCGACCTCGGGCTTGAAGTCCTCCAGGAAGCTGGAGCCGAACTGGAACTCGTACTCCTTCAGGTCGACCGCGAAGGCCTGGAGGATGTTCATCACGTACCGCTCCTTGCGGACCCGCGGGCTCAGCTGGGAGGAGACGGCCGAGATGAAGTGCTCGCCGCGGTTGACGGCGGCGATGTAGCCCTCGACGTCCTTCCGGCCGCCGACCCGGTAGTCGTTGATGAAGCTGTAGGCGCTGGGGCCGACGCCGAGGATCTCGACGTTGTTCCGCAGGAAGGTCCACTCGTTGTAGACGTTCTCCCAGCCCGGCCGGCAGAAGTGGTCGAACATGTAGTTGTGGAAGCCCATGTTCTCGGTGGCCTCGACCAGGTCGCGGTACATGTTGCGGACGTACTCCGACTCCTTGTCCACCAGCGGGGCGACCTTGCCCATCTTGATGAACTTGTCCTGCGGGGTGCCGGGGTGGATCCGGTACAGGTAGGTGGTCAGGTGCTTGACGTCGAGGTCGCGCAGCACCTCCAGGTCACGCTGCCAGGTCTCCCGCCGGTGGCCGGGCAGGTTGTACATCATGTCCATCTGGATGTTGCTGAAGCCGCGCGAGGAGAGCTCGTTGATGGCCTTGATGGACTCCTGGGCGGCGTGCGGGGAGCCGATGATCCGCAGGATGCTCTCGTCGAAGGACTGCACGCCGAGGCTGACCCGGTTGATGTGCGAGTCGGCGACGTAGTCCAGCTTGTCCGGGGTGTAGTCGCGGGCGTTGCCCTCAAGGGTGAGTTCGTAGTCCTTGGCCACCGGGTAGTTGGCGAAGATGGTGTCCAGGATCCGCTTCAGGTACGCGGTCTTGAGCAGCGAGCCGGTGCCGCCGCCGATGTAGATGGCGCGCAGGCTGCCGGTCTGGAAGCGCTTGTAGGACGCCCAGCGCTCCAGGTCGGCGACGATCGCGTCGACGAAGCGCGCCTCCTTGTTGCGCGGGTCGTGCGGGGAGAGCTGGTCGACGAAGTACGGGCAGGAGTAGCAGCGCACCCGGCAGAACGGGATCGACAGGTACATCACGTAGTCCTGGCCGGTCTGGTCGAGCGCCAGCTGCGGCAGGAACTCCTGGCCGGAGCGGTTCTCCCAGAGCGCCGGCGGATACAGGATGAACGGGGTGGTGTACTTCTGCGGGTACGGCTGGGTGGTGACGGGCGCGGTCATGCTCAGGTCTCCAATCGGACGTTCACAGGCTGGGGAGCTGCGGCGCTCCGGATTCGACTGACGAACCGTCAGGACGCGCTGCGCGGCTCGGCGTACATCGGCAGGCCGCCCTCGGGGCGGAGGGTCATCACCGGGCCGGCGACCACCCGGTGGCCCGGCACGGAGCGCAGCCGGAACTGCTGGACCACGGTGGTGAGCAGCAGCTGCGCCTCCATCAGCGCGAAGTGCACGCCCAGGCACTGGCGTTGGCCGCCGCTGAACGGGACGTAGGCGTAGTGGTGCTGCTTGGCCAGGTTCTCCGGGGTGAACCGCTCCGGGTCGAAGCGCTCGGCGTCGCTCCAGTAGTCGGGGTGGCGGTGCACCACCCAGGGGCAGATGGTGATGCTGGCGTCCTTCGGCAGCGGCAGGCCGCCCACCTCGTCGGGGCCGTTGCCCCACCGGGCCAGCAGGTAGATCGGCGGGTAGAGCCGCATCGCCTCCTGGACCACCTGCTTGGTGTACGGCAGGCTCGGCAGGTCGGCGACGGTGGCGGTGCGGCCGGCCAGCTGGGTGTCGACCTCGTGCTCCAGCCGCTCCAGCACCTCGGGGTGCTCGGCGAGCAGGTGGAAGGTCCAGGTCAGCGCGTCGGCGGTGGTCTCATGGCCGGACAGCAGCAGGGTCATGACCTCGTCGCGCAGCTGCTGGTCGCTCATTCCGCGGCCGCCGTCCTCGTCGGTGACGGCCATCAGCAGGGAGAGCAGGTCGCCGGTGTCGACGGGGTTGTCGCGGCGGCTGGCGATGATGTCGTGGATGACCTCGTCCAGCTCGGCGACGTTGGCGTTGAACCGCTTGACCAGCGGCAGGAACGGCATGTTGACCATCAGCGGGCCGAACGGGTTGCCGAGCAGCTTGGCGAACTGCTCGCTGACCTCGCTGAACGCGGTGCCGACCTTGCCGGCCTCGTTGATGATGTCCATGTTGAACAGCGTCTGGCCGACGATGTCCAGGGTGAGCTGCATCATCTCGGCGTCGACGTTGACCGGGCCGTCGGCGCCGCGGGCGCCGCGCTCGCGCCAGCGGTCCAGCATCCGCAGCGTCGCGCCGGTCATCATGTCGCCGTAGGTGGCGACCCGCTGCTTGGTGAACCCGGGCTGGATCAGCCGGCGCTGACGGCTCCACAGGTCGCCGTCGCTGGTCACCAGGCCCTTGCCCATGACCCGGCCGAGCAGCAGGAAGGCCGGGTGCGGGGCCTTGCTGTAGTTGGCCGAGTTGGTGGCCAGCACGTGCCGGATGTGGTCCGGGTCGGAGAGGAAGTAGAAGTACTGGTTGGCCAGGAAGCGCACCTTGACGGCGTCACCGTGCTGCTGGAACACGTCGGTGAGCAGGGCGATCGGGTTCTTCGAGAAGCCGCGCATCACACCGAGCGGGGAGCCGCCGGTGGCGACCGCCCAGGTCTTCGCGGGGCCGGCGGCGGCCCGCCGCTCCGGGGCGATGGTCATCGGTCCGCCCCCTTCCCGCCCTCGATGCCGACGGGCCGGCCGATCAGGTAGGTGACCGGCGGTCCGCCACGGCCCTCGGGCAACAGGGCGCCGGCCTCCCAGGAGTAGTCCGACGCGTCGAGGTCGTGCACCATCTCTCGAAGCTCCTCAGTGGTGTAGGTGCGCAGGTTGGAGGCGATGCCGTCCCACATGAAGGCGAGCGGCACCAGCGGCACGAGGTAGCTGAAGAACAGCCGGCTGTAGCTGACCGGCCGCAGCCGGGCCGCCCAGCCCCAGACCAGCAGCGGGCCGAGCGGGACGGTGAGCAGGATCGGCGCCCAGCGACGCTCGGTGAACTCGAACACGGCGACGGCCTCGCGCCGGCGGTAGGCGTCCTTCAGCACCTGGCGGGCGGTGTGCGGCCGCAGGTGGTGGAAGCCGGTGAACAGGGTGCGCAGTCCGGACAGCCGCTCGGGCACGGCCGTCGCGTCGACGGACTGCGTCTCGAAGCGGGTTCGGCCGTCGCCGATCGTGCGGACCGCCGCGGCCAGCGCCTCCCGGTTGGGGTACTTGTCGGTGAGGACCAGCTCGACGTCGGCGTCCTCCTCGGCCAGCCGGCCCTTCAGCACCGTCCAGGGGCCGGAGCCGCCGGAGCACAGGTCGACGATCCGGGAGATGTCGTGCTCGCGGACCAGCTTGGCCAGCAACGGCACCACCGGCGCGTAGACGTCGCCGCGCAGCACGATGGCCTCGCGCAGCAGGTCGGTGATCGGGTTCCGCAGCACCGCGGGGAACCAGGACAGATCCTCGAACTCGAACAGGTGACGCCGTTTCATCGCAACTGACCTCGCTCCACTGGATGGCGCCGTTCGGATTTCTCGGCGGTCGACGCCGGACAACCCCCATACTCCGCACTGGAATTCGAGCGGACCATCCCCAAAACCATGCAGCGCTCCGGTCAAGCCCTGGCGGGCCGCTGCATACCGACGGCGGGTCGGCGCGCTTACCGCCTCTGAGCAGTCGATATGCCCGCATACCGAAGTCGCCGGTAAAGGCGCTCAAGTGGCGTTCAAGCGGGATTCGAGGGGTTACCGCAAAAGCCGGTGAAGAATTGCCGGGCACCAATTGCCGGATCGATGCGAATCATCGATGCGAATCCCTTATCACCGACGAAAGGACTTCCCCATGTGGGAGTACGAGCACAGCGTGATCGCCGACACCACCCCTGAGGCGGTCTGGGCCCTCTACAGCGACACCACCAAGTGGGAGAGCTGGGACCAGGGCCTGGACGCGATCGAGCTGCACGGCCCGTTCGAGGTGGGCACCAAGGGCCACCTGAAGCCCAAGGGCCAGGACGGCTTCCCGTTCACCCTGATCGAGGCCGAGCCCAACAAGCGCTTCACCGACGAGACCGTGGTCAACGGCCTGGTCCTGCACTTCATCCACATCCTGGAGGCGCAGGAGGACGGCCGCACCAAGATCACCCACCGGGTCGAGATCACCGGCCCGGCCGCCGCCGAGGCCGCCCCGCACGTCGGCCCCGCGGTCACCGCCGACATCCCGGCCACCGTCGCCCGGCTCGCGGAGATCGCCGCGGCCTGACGGCCTGAGCCGACCCCTTCCACCCCAGGAGGCGCACGTGTCCATCATCGAGTCCAGGACTTCCACGGAGACGGCGCCTCCCGGGGCGCCGGAGCCCGCCGCGGCGGCCGGCCCGGGCCACCGGGCGGCCAACGGGATAGTCCTGCTCCTGCTCTGCCTCAGCGAATTCATGATGTCGCTGGACTTCTCCATCGTGAACGTCTCACTGCCCGTGATCCAGGGCGACCTCGGCTTCCGCGCCGGGGACCTGGTCTGGGTGGTCACCGCGTACGTCCTCTCCTTCGGCGGCTTCCTGATCGTCGGCGGACGGCTCGCCGACCTCTACGGGCGCCGGCGTCTGCTGGTACTCGGCCTCACCGGCTTCACCGCCGCCTCGGTGCTGGCCGGACTCGCCGACTCACCCGGGCAGCTGGTCGCCCTGCGGGCCGTCCAGGGCCTGTGCGCGGCCGCCGTCACCCCGGCCGCGCTGGCCACCCTGACCACCACCTTCACCGGCGAGAAGGAGCGCCAGCAGGCGATGGGCGCCTGGGGCGCGGTGCTCGGCGCGGGCTTCGTCTCCGGCGTGGTCGGCGGCGGCGTCATCACTCAGTACCTGAACTGGTCCTGGGTGTTCTGGATGAACGTGCCGATCGGCGCCGTCCTCGCCGTGCTCGCCGCCCGGCTGCTCGGCCCCGGCCGGGACGGCCGCCGGCCGCGCCGGATGGACCTGCCCGGCGCCGTCCTGATCACCGGTTCGGTGGTGGCCCTGGTCTTCGCGCTCTCCGAGAGCAGCGTGACGGGCTGGACCTCCACCAGGGTGCTGGGCGCGCTGGCGCTGGCCGCGGTCGGCGCACTGGCCTTCGCCGCGGTCGAAGTGCGCAGCGCCGAACCGGTGTTGCCGCTCGGCCTGCTGAAACTGCGCCGGCTGGTGGTGGCCAACCTGGCCAATGTGCTGATGATGGGCTCGTTCTTCGGGCTGGTCTACACCGTCACCCTGTTCCTGCAGGACGTGATGGCCTTCTCCCCGCTGCGCGCCGGCCTGACCTTCGCGGGCGCCGGGGTGGCGGGGCTGGCGGCCGGCGCCGCCTCCGAGCCGCTGGCCCGGAAGTTCGGCGCCACCCGGGTCCTGATCATCGGCGCACTGTTCCAGGCCACCGCCACCGGGGTGCTGGCCACCCTGCCGACCAGCGGCACCCAGCCGTTCGTGTCGGCCTGCACGGTGGTGGTGAACTTCAGCGGCGTGGTGGCGATCGTGATGATCAACCTGGCCGCCACCGAGGGCGTCGCCGACCAGGACCAGGGCGCCGCCGGCGGCCTGCTGAGCACCTGCGAGCAGATCGGCGGGGCGATCGGTCTGGCCGTGATCTCCACGGTGGCCACCTCCCGGGCGCATCACCTGGCCGGTTCGGGACACCCGGACACCCACGCGCTGCTGGCCGGGGACCGCTGGGGCATGGCCACCGCGGCCGCCCTGGCGGTGGCCGGCGCGCTGATCGCCCTGGTCGGACTGCGCAAGCCCAGCAAGATCTGACGGAGCAGATCCGGCACGACGTCAAGAGCGCCCCACCGCAGCTGGACCGCGGTGGGGCGCTCTGCTGTTCGCCACGCGTTCGGCTCAGCCGCCGACGCGCAGGTAGTGCCCCCAGTAGCCCTGCCAAGGCCCGTAGTGCTCGGCCAGCCGCTGGAACTCGGCCTCGCTGACCGGACGGCCGTAGACCCGCTGGACCGCCCGGCCCATCTCCTTGTCGAGCACGATCCGCTCCATCCGGCCGAGCCCGCGGATCAGCAGGAAGGACGCCGACCACTCGCCGATCCCGGGCAGCTTCAGCAGCCGCTCACGGACCTCCTGGTACGGGCCGGTGCGCAGGAAGTGCTCGTCCAGCTCGGCCCAGAGCCGCACCGAGCGGTGCAGGTAGCTCGCCTTGCGCTGGTTGCCGATCAGGGCGACCAGCTCGGCCTCCTCGAAGCGGGCCAGCTGGTCGACGTCCGGGAAGGCCCAGAGCCGCTCACCGCCCACGTCGATCCGGTTGCCGACCGCCTCGACCAGGGCCCGCTTCATCTGGCGGGCCACCGGCATCGGCACCCGCTGGCACAGGATCGCCCAGCAGAGCAGCTCGAACGGCGAGGGGAACTTGACCTGGTGGTAGCCGTGCAGCCGCTCCACCACCCGGGCGAAGGGCTCGTCCTGCCGGGCCAGCCGGTAGAACTCGGCCAGGTCGTCGGAGAGCCCGAGGTAGAAGTCGATCCGGTCGGTGACCGCCGCCACCGCCTCGGCGGTGATCGGCTGCTCCGCGGCGAGCCGGGCGTCCAACCCGGACGCCCCGGACGCCCCGGACGCCCCGGGCGCCGCCGTGAGGCGCACGCCCAGGGTCGCCCCGGCCTCCCGGACGGCCAGCGTGAGCGCCGCCTGCGCGGTGCCCTGCTGGCCGGCCATCGCCGGGAAGGAGCCGATGAAGCCGAGGGAGGCCCGGAAGTCGAACGGCTCCCGGGCGGGCAGCCGGATGTCCGTCAGGTGCAGGGCCGCCGCTTCCGTGGCCATGACTCAGTCCTCCTTGCGGTTGCTGGGCAGTCCGGGCGCGAGCGGCTGACCCCACTCGTCGGAGAGCGCGTACAGCACGGCGAGCGCCGCGTTGCGCGGGACGGGGGCGAAGAACTCGGAGTCGGCCTTCTCCACCGCGTACATCGCCTTCTCCAGCAGGGCGGCCCCGGTCTCGGTGACCTGCACCCGCTTGGCACGGGTGTCGACCAGGTCCGGGATCCGCTCGACCAGGCCCTTGCTCTCCAGGGTGCGCAGCACCTGGCTGGTCATCATCGGGTCGGTGCCGGAGTGGTCGGCCAGGTGGCGCTGGGTGGGCGGGCCCTCCTGGGCGCCGAGCCAGCCGGCGCCGGCCAGCAACACGAACTGCACGTGCGTCAGGTCGTGCGGCCTGAGGGCCGCGGCGATGGCCCGCTGCCAGGAGAGGGTGACGCGCCAGAGCAGGAAGCCCGGGCTCTCGGCCGGCTTGGCGGGCCGCTCGAAGTCGGCCTCCGGCTGGTTCTGCACTGCGGACTGGTTCATGGCGGTGCTCACTTTCCCTCCGTGGTCTGCATGTACTGGATCCCCCACACAGGCGGGCCCCTCTCCATTTACTATGCGCGTTTACTATATCGGATACGAGTATCCTCGGCGACCCGGCGGACGGGTCAGATCAGGGCCAGTTCCATCGCCCTGGCCACCGCCATGCCCCGGCTGTTCACCCCCAACTTGACGTTGATGTTGGCCAGGTGGCGGGCCGCGGTGTGCTCCGAGATCCCCAGGATCCGGGCGATCGCCCGGTTGGAGAGCCCGTCCCTGGCCCGGCCGATCACCGCCAGCTCGCGGTCGGTCAACAGCCCCCGACCGGGGTTGGCGAACGCCGCGAGCTCGGCCAGCACCGTCTCCGGGTCGGTGAAGTACGGCAGCGAGGCCCCGCCAGGCAGGGTCCGGCTCACCGCCTCCGGAAGCGCCTCCACCATCCGGCGGGCGACCGCCGCCGGACACAGGTAGCTGTCCTCCCGGCGCAGCAGCAGCGTGGGAACGGCCACCTCGGCCAGCTCCGACCACGCGTTCAGCGCGCAGGAGTCCAGGAACAGCGCGGCGGCGGCCTCCGGCTGGGCGCACATCCGCTGGTAGTCGGCGTACCAGCGGACCTCCTCCGGCCTGGTCCCCGGCAGCAGCAGCTCGGCCACCAGCCGGGAGCCGAGGTGCCAGTCCGCCCGGACCAGCCGCTCCACCGCGCCGGGCAGGTCGTCCGCCAGCCCGTCCGGGTGGTCGCGGTCCGCGGTGAAGGACGGCGCGGTGCCGAACAGCACCAGCCGGCTCACCCGGTCCGCGTACCGGGCGGCGAACAGCATGGCCAGCGGACCGGCCAGCCCGCTCGCCAGCACGATCACCCGCTCCTCCGCGCACGCGTCCACCACCGCCGCCAGATCCGCGAGTTGACGCTCCCGGGAGAAGTCCGGATCCTCCTCGGCGGACATCCCCACCCCGGGCGGGTCGTAGCGGATCACCCGGAAGGACTCGGCCAGCGAGCGGTGGAAGTCGCCCACCGGCCCGACCGACCAGTCCACCGACAGGTGCGAGACCCAGCCGGGCAGCACCAGCAGCGCCGGGCCCTCGCCGCCGGCCGTCCACGAGATGTGCCGCCCGCCGTCGACCAGGCGGCGGCGGACCAGCGGTGCTTCCCCGCCTCTTGCTCCGGTCGGCCTGCTCATACCTCGTTCTTCCCCCTTGCTCCAGCAGCCACGTTCCGTTGCTGTGCTGTTCGCAGCGTAAGGAAGCCCGGGGCCCGGAGGCTTGAGCCGAACTAGACGCCGACAGGACCAAAAGCCCGCTCCGGCGAAGTACGCAGGTCGGGGCGGAACGCCCCGGCCGCCCTGCACAGTTCTGGGGATGGAGCACCCGTCGGCCGCCCCGCACACTGAGGTCCGGAAGGCGGGAGGAAGGAAGGCCGAGGATGACGACGACCGTCGAGGAGACCATCTGGACGTCCGTGGTGCACGGCGCCGTGCACGGTGCGACCGTGACCGACCTCGGCGGACGCCACCCCATGTCCGTCTCCGCCTGCGGCTTCACCGCGGCGGACGCCCGGCGCGGCGCGCTCGAGCGCTACCACGCGGCGCGCGCCCTCCAGGCGGCCGCCAACGGCCCGACGGCCGTCGGGCCCGGCCCGGTCCGGGCACTGCGCCCGGCGGACTTCGTCCCCGGCGCCGCCGAACCCGGCGCCGCCCCACCTCTGCCCGCGCTCTCCGGCGTCGGCGCGGTCAGCGGGCTGCGCTACCTGGTGCCGGCCCGGATCTTCTTCTCCGCCCCCGTCCCCGCCGCCGTGCGCGAACCCGTCCTGGACGGCGCCGCCACACCCGGCCCGGCGCTCGCCGAGGTGCTCGCGCTGGACGTCGCCGCCCGCTGGTGGCGCCACCCGCACACCCGGCTGGCCGACGCCACCGTGCTGCTGGCCGACCGGCTGCCGGAGGAGGTCCGACGGGCTCTGCCCGCGCAGGGGTTGGCGGCGGAGGCGTTCCTGTGGACCTCGGCCGGCTTCGCGCTCGGCATGGTCGTGATGCACCGCGGCGACGGCGAGGCGGCGAGCTTCGGGGTGAGCGGGCGGGAGACGCCCGGGGCCGCCCTGGAGGACGCCTTCCTCAAGGCGATGGCCGCCCGGCTGGGCCGCCCGCCCGGGCCCGGCTCCGGCGGCCGGTCGGCACGGCCCGGTCCGCACCGCGCCCGGCGCACCCGCTTCGCGCCGCCCACCGGCCCGAGCGGCACCCGGGCGCTGACGGCCTGGCACCAGGGCTCCGAGCAGCTCGCGCTGCTGCGCCGCCATGCCGTCGGGCGCCTGCCCGTCGGCCCCTGGCCGTCCGTCGACTGGATCGAGCTGGCGCACCGGCGGTTCGGCCACGAGCCGGTGCTGGTCACCCTGCCGACGGCGGACGGCGGGCAGACCGTCCAGGTCGCGTGTCCGGGGGCCGAGGTCTACCGGGCCTCGGGCGTCTCGGTGCCGAGCTTCCCGTTCTGAGCCCGTTCTGAGCCTGTCCTTCAAGCCAGTGGTGTCCCGGCGTCGGCGCGCCGGGCCTTCGTCGTGCCGTCACACCGCCAGCAGGTCGAGCAGCCTCCCCAGCGCGCCGCGGTCCGCGGCGGCCAGGCCGGCCAGCAGGTCCTCGTCCACCTGCCGCTCCAGCACGGCGAGTTCGGCGGCGAGCCGGACACCCGGCTCGGTCAGTTCGATCCGGTAGGCGCGCCGGTCGGCCGGGTTGCGCCGGCGGACCACCCAGCCCTGCTCCTCCAGCTGGTCGATCAGCCCGACCATGCTGGTCCGGTCGATCCCGAGCTGTTCGCCGAGGGCCTGCTGGGCGCTGGGGCCCTGGGCCGCCAGGGTGGCCAGCACGGCGTGGTCCTTGGGCCGCACGCCGCGGTCCGCGAGCGCCCCGGCCAGCCGGTCGGAGAACCGGTCGGCCGCCAGGCGCAGCAGCCGGCCGGTGCCGGGCTCGGGCCGCCGGGCCGTGGCGGTGTCCGCGGTCTCAGGCATGGACCGTCACCTCCTTGAGCAGATTGTCATGCGCGATGATAGTCAGCTCTAGAGATGGTTTTCCAGACCCCGGGCGCGAATCGCTCGTCAGCTCCTGCGGGTCCCACTGTTCTCGGGCAGCGGGCAGCGCCACCAGCGCGGCCGCCAGCCCGGCGCCGTGGGCCAGCGACACCGGGACGCGCAGCCCGTCCACCGTACGCAGCACCGGCGCGCCCGCCTCGGTACGGCCCCAGCGGGTCCCCCCGGCCCTCCGGCCGGCGCCCGCGCACAGCGCCTCCCAGGCCCGCCGTCCGGCCAGCCGGGCGGCCGCCGAGTGGGCCCGATGCCGCTCCCGGCGCGGCAGGCCGCCCGGGACGGCCACCAGGGCGGCGCGCAGCCGCGGCGGCGGGCGGTGGCCGGGGCCCGGGGCGGCGACCACCGCCGCCAGCACCGAACCCCCGACCTCCCGCACCGCGCCGCGCAGCACCCGGGGAAAGCCCGGCGGGTGGCGGCCGCCCGCGATCCGGACCACCCGGGGCCCGTCACCGGGCGGCGCCACCTCGATCCCGCGCCAGCCGATCCCGTCGAAGCCCGTCCCGAGCGCCTTGAGCACGGCCTCCTTGAGCGCCCACACCTCGGCGAGCGCACGCGGGTCGGCCGCGGTGGCGGCGAGCTCTCGCTCGGTGAACGCCACCGCGGCCACCTGCGGGGTGCGCCGCAGCCGTACCGCCCAGTCCGCGACGTCCGAGACGTCGACCCCCAAGCGGACCACCACGGCTCAGTCCGCCTCTCGCCCGTCCGGCTCCGCGGCACGCCGGGCGGGGCCGGCGGGGTCCGCGGGGGCCTGCCCGGTCGGGCCGACCATCGCGACCACCCTGGTCCAGCCGGCGCCCGCACCCGCCACGGCGACCGGGAAGCAGGTCACCATGAAGCCGGTGGGCCCGGGCAGTTCCTCCAGCCGGTTGAGCTTCTCCAGCTGCAGGTACTCACTGATCCGCCCGTAGATGTGGGCGGGCCACAGGACCTCGCGGTCGCCGGTGCGGTGGTACTCCTCGACCATCGCGGCCATCGGGCGGTCGAGCCCCCAGGCGTCGATGCCGATCACCTTGACCCCGCGCTCTACCAGGAAGGCGGTGCCCTTCCCGGAGAGGCCGGCGTACTCGGTGAGGTACTCCGCGGTGCCCCAGTGCTTCGAGGCGCCGGTCCAGAGCAACACGATGTCGCCCGGGGCCAGTTCGTGCTCGGCCTCGTCCAGTGCGGCGATCAGCTGGTCCACCGTGATCGCGCTGCCGACCGGCACATGGCGGACGTCCAGACGCACGCCCGGCCCGTAGCACCACTCCAGGGGGACCTGGTCGATGCTCTTCGCGGGCGCGCCGCCGGACTCCGGCCCGTAGTGCAGGGGCGCGTCCATGTGCGTCCCGGTGTGGGTGGTCAGCGTGACGGTCTCGCTGGAGACCGCCATGCCGTCCGGGAACGCGTCCGGACCGAGTCCGAGCACGACGGCGCCGGTCTCGTGGTCGAGGACCTCGACCTCGACCGGAGTCGCCTCGCTCGGGGTGTCCTGGACGATGACGCTCAGGTCGATCAGCCGGAGCCCGGGCACCGCGGGCGGTGGGCCCTCGTGCTCTGTCATCACGCCTCCTCCTCTCCTCGCCTGCCGGCGGTCCTCGCCCACCGCACGGGCGGGCGAGCCGCGGTTCAGATCCGGCCGTCCAGGAACTCGACCAGCTGGGCGACCGTACGGACGTTCTTCAGCGCCTTGCCGTCGGGGGCCTGGCCGCCCACCAGCGAGGCGACGGTCTCGACCAGTTCGGCGGAGTCGATGTCCAGGTCGGCGCGCAGCTGCGCCTCCGGAACGATCTCCTCGGCCTCGATGCCGAGTTCGACCAGCACAGCCTTGAGCCGGTCGAAGGTGGACAGGGTCTGGGTGCTCATCTCGGGTTCTCCCTCGACTGGTTGTGTTCGGTTCTCTGACGACTGATCAGTTCTTCTCGTCTGTCCGTCAGTTCGTTTCGGCGTCGGGCCCGCGCAGCACCAGGGCCGCCACGGTGCCGTCCGCGCCGCGCGCGTTGACCAGCGCGGTGCGCACCGGCCGCACCCGGGGGGCGTCGACGATCAGGTCCAGCTCGGTCGCCTCCCGCTCCCCCGCGGTGATCCCGGCCACCGGCGGCACCGCTCCGTTGCGGATCGCCAGCAGCGCGGCCAGCAGGTCCACGGCCGGAGCCGCGCCGAGCAGGTGGCCGGTGACCGGCTTGACGGTGGTGCACGGCACCTGGTCGACCGCGCCCGCCCCGAGCAGGTCCGCCACCGCCCGGACCTCGCCTGCGTCGGCGTAGACGGTGCCCTGCGCGTCCAGGGCGATCAGGTCGAGGTCCTGCGGGGCGACCTCGGCCTCCTTCAGCGCGGTCTGCGCCACGTGGGTCAGCACGTCGGTGCCGGTGCGGCCGAAGACCTGGTCCGAGCCGGCGTGCCCGGCGGCGAACCCGGCGACCTCGGCGAGGACCTCGGCGCCGCGCGCCCTGGCGCTCTCCTCGGACTCCAGGGTGAAGACCACCGCGCCCTCGCCCACCAGGTAGCCGTCCGCCCCGGCGCCGAACGGCCGGTAGTCGCCCGGGGTGAGCCGCCCGCTGGTCTCGCAGAAGGTGTAGGTGTACGGCGTGACCGGCGCCTCGGCGCCGCCGGCCAGCATCGCCTCCGCGCGGCCCTCGGCGATCGCCCGCACCGCGTAGCCGATCGCCACGGCGGCGCTGGCGGTGTCCGCCGCGACGGTCTTGGAGAAGCCCTTGATCCCCCACTTGATGCTGATCTGGCCCTGCGGCGCGGTGGGGAACCAGGCCGAGGCGATGTACGGGCTGACGCCGGTGTAGCCGACCCGGCAGAGCCGGCGCATGCTCTCCTCGGTGATCTCCCAGCCGCCGTACATGTTGCCCAGGTAGACGCCGACCCCCTCGGGGGCCTCGGCCGGGTCCAGGCCGGCGGCGGCCAGCGCGTCCTGCGCGGCGACCAGGGCCAGTTGGCAGAAGCGGTCCATCCGCTTGCGCAGCCGCAGCGGGATCGAGGCGACCGCCTCGTCTTCGGCGATGCCCGCGCGGTGCGCGGTGTACCGCTCGGTCGGGAAGCGGTCGATCTCGGCGACCGCCGGGCGGGCCGCGCCGACCAGTTCCCAGAACTGCTCGGTGGTGCGGGCGCCCGGGAGAGCCAGCCCCACCCCGGTGATGACGACCTTGCGCATCTCGTGTCCTCTCTTTCCGTCGGGTGGCTCAGGCGCGGCCGAGGACGACCGTCGAGTGGATGCCGCCGAAGCCGCTGGAGAGGCTGGCGATGGCGTCCACGGTCGCCTCGCGGGCGGTGTTCGGGATGTAGTCGAGGTCGCAGTGCTCCCCCGGCTCGACGTGGTTGACGGTGGGCGGCAGCCGGTGCTCGTTCAGCGCGAGCACGCAGGCCACGAACTCCAGGGCGTTGGCGGCGGCCAGCGCGTGGCCGACCATCGACTTGATCGAGCTGACCGGCGTCCGGTACGCCTGCTCGCCGAGCACCAGCTTGACGGCGTTGGTCTCGCAGACGTCGTTCTGCGGCGTCGAGGAGCCGTGGGCGTTCACGTAGCCGATCCGCTCGGCGGGCAACTTCGCGTCGTCCAGGGCGAGTTGGAAGGAGCGCGCGAGGTCGGTGCCGTGCTCGGCCAGGTCGGTCATGTGGAAGGCGTTGGCACTGCTGCCGAAGCCGAGCACCTCGCCGAGGATCACGGCGCCGCGCTCGCGGGCGTGCTCCCACTCCTCCAGCACCGCGATGCCCGCGCCCTCGGCCAGCACGAAGCCGTCCCGGAACCGGTCGAACGGACGGGAGGCGTGCTCCGGGTCGTCGTTGCGCACCGACAGTGCGCCGATCACGTCGAAGCAGGCGACCACGAACGGGGTGATCGGGGCCTCGGCGGCGCCGGCCACCATCACGTCGGCGTCGCCGCGCCGGATGGCGTCGAAGGCGAAGCCGACCGCGTCGTTGCCGCCGGTGCAGCCGGTGGTCAGGGTGACCGCCGGGCCGTACAGGCCGAAGGCGTCGGCGACCGCGGCGGTCGGGGTGTTGAAGGTCGCGGACAGGTGCAGCCGGCGGTGCGCGGCGGCCACGTCGATCGGGCCGGTGCCGCCCGCCGTCAGGTCCGGGAAGTGCTCGGTCATGAACTTGGTGCCGCCGATCGCATTGGCGATCACCACACCGGTGCGGAACGGGTCGACGTCGCCCGGTCCGTCCAGTCCGGCGTCGGCCATCGCCTCGTACGCGGCGGCCAGGGCGATCCGGACCACCCGGTCGTCGCCGTCCGGCTCCTCGGCCGGGCTGCCGGGCAGGACCACCGGTGGCAACTGGCCGGCGATCTGCGAGTTGAATCCCGCGGCATCGAAGGAGCCGATGCGGGAGACGCCGTTGCGGCCCTCCCAGAGGCCTTCGGCGAAGTTCTTCTTTCCGATGCCATTGGGGGCCAGGACCCCCAGGCCCGTGATCGCGACTCGACGCATCGCGCTCTCCTTGTCCCTCTCGGTCGGTGAAGTGATCGGTGCTCGGTGCTGTTGCGGCCGGTCGGGCTCTTGCTGCCGGTCGGGCCGGGTGGGGCGGGCCTAGGCGACCAGCAGGTGCTCGTCGCCCACGGTGAGGGCCATCGCGTCGCCCCAGCCGGCGCAGGACGCGGAGACCGCTTTGCGGTCGAACTGCCGCAGCAGGCCGCGCAGTACGGTGCCGGGGCCGACCTCGATGCAGGTGTCCACGGCCTCCGCGCGCAACGTCTCCATCACGCCGACCCACTCCACGGGGGCGGCGATCTGACGGGCCAGCAGGCGGCGGTAGGAAGCGAGGTCGGTGACCAACTGGCCGGTCATGCTGCTGATCAGCGGGGTGTGGCCGGCGCGCAGCGGCAGGTCGGCGATCAGCGGGGCCAGCCGGTCCTCCGCCTGCGCCATCAGCGGCGAGTGGAAGGCACCGTGCACCTCCAACGGGATCACCGCCTTGGCACCCCGCTCCAGCAGCGCCCCGGACAGCAGCCGGACGGCCTCGCTCTCCCCGGAAACCACCGACTGGCGCGGGCTGTTGGCATTGGCGACCACCACCGTGCCGGACACCTCGGCGGCGGCCGCCCGTACCGCCACCGGGTCCATCCCCAGCACGGCGGCCATCGCCCCCGGCGTCGCCACACAGCAATCCGCCATCTCGGCCGCCCGGTTGGCGACCACCACCAACGCGTCGTCCAGATCGAGCCAGCCGCCCGCCACCAGCGCCGAGTACTCCCCCAGGCTGTGCCCGGCCACCGCGGCCGGGGCCAGCCCGAGCAGGTCCAACTCGGCCGTCAGCGCGCAGGACAGCGCCAGCACCGACAACTGGGTTGGCACCGTCTCGGTCAGCCGGTCGGCCGGACCGACCAGCACCGCCTCCTCGATGTCCTGCCCCACCATCGCCCCGGCCCGGCGCAGCACTTGTCCGAAGAAGGGCGACCGCTCGTACAGGTCGGCCCCCATGCCCACGTGCTGGCTGCCCTGCCCGGGGAAGAGGAACGCGTACCGGTGCCCCATGAGCTGCCCCCCTCTCTGTGCATCACCATTCTTGAATGTCAGCATGACTGATGGTTTTGCAGACTGTCAATCAGCTCATCCGACCATCAGTTCCCATCGCCACCCTTTCCCCGCCCCGCGACCCGCGCCGCGACCCGCACACGGAGGCCCGGTCCGGACCCCGTCCGGACCGGGCCTTCCCGGGGGTGGCGCCGGCACCGCGGGGGGTGGATCACCTCTGCACCCGCACTGGTGATGGATGGTCAGGGCCGTTGCGACGTAGGGCGATACGATCACCCCATGACATTGCAGGATCCGGACGGTTCGTGGACGGATGCCGTGACAGATGGTGGGAGCGCGGTGCGGACGCTCCCCGAGCTGCCCGTGATCGGGGTTCCGGCCGGGGAGATCGTGCTGCGGGACGAGGGCACGATGACGGACTGGAGGAGTGGCGTGGCGGCGTTCGAGCTGGCCGCGCACCCCGTGACGCGGGAGCTGTACGCGGCCGTGGTGGGCGGGGAGCCGGAGCCGGCGGCCGGGCAGCGACGGCCGGTGACCGAGGTGTCCTGGAAGGACGCCGTCCGGTTCTGCAACCTGTACTCGGAGGCGCTCGGGCTGCGCCCCTGCTATGTGCTGGACGACGGGCCCGACGCGTTCGACGTGGTCTGGGACCGCACGGCCGACGGCTTCCGCCTCCCCTCCGAGGCGGAGTGGGAGTACGCCTGCCGGGCCGGCGGCTCCGCCGTCCGGTACGGGGAACTGGACGACATCGCCTGGCACCGCGGCAACTCCGGTGAGCGGGTGCACGACGTCGGTGGCCGGGCGCCGAACGCCTGGGGGTTCCACGACATGATCGGCAACGTGTGGGAGTGGTGCTGGGACCACTACGACCCGCGCGTCTACGGGCCGTACCGGGTCTTCCGCGGCGGTGGCGCCTACGACCTGCCGCGCTCCTGCCGCGCGTCGTGCCGCCGCAAGAGCCACCCGACCTTCCGCATCGACGACCTGGGGTTCCGGCTCGCCCGCACCCCCCGGGCCGCGGCACCCGACCCGGCGGAAGGACCGGCCGGCCCGCGCTGACACGGACGCGCCCCCGCCCCCCGCGCTCCGGTCGGAGCGGGCGGGGGGCGGGGGCGCGACGGCGCGGCGTCAGGCGGCGGGCCATGACGGAGGTCATCGCCCAGAAGACGCGTGAACACGGGGTGGCAGGTCGGTGTTCGTAGTCGCGGACCAGGCGCCGGCAGAACATCAGGATCCCGTTCGTCTGCTCCACGACCCACCGCTTGACCTGCGGAACGAAGCCCGTGTCGGCCGGATTGCGCTCAACGATCTCGACATCGATGCCATGCTGCGTGCCGTGGTCGACGACGCTCTTCTTGAACCCCTGGTCGACCAGGGCCTTGCGCACCGTGTCCGTCTGTGCGGCCACGCAGTCCAGCAGGGCTTTGCCCGCAGCGTTGTCGTGCGCGGAGGCCGCCAGCACGACGACCGCGACGACCAGGCCCAATGTGTCCACGGCCAGGCATCTCTTGCGGCCCGGCACCTTCTTCGCGGCATCTCGGCCCGTCGTCGTGGCCGGCACGCCGACAGCGGCATGGATACTCTACGTGTCCAGGATGACCAGGCCGGGTCGGCTAATCGCCGCTTCTTCTCCCGCAGTTGCCATCGCAGCAGATCATGAATGGTCCGATCGGTGCCGTCGTCGCGCCACTTGTAGAAGTAGTACTTCACCGCACCGGCGGGCGGCCGGTCGTGGGGCAGCTGGTCCCACTGGCAGCCGCTGCGGTTCTGGTACAGGACCGCGTTCACGATCTCCCGCATCGCGTACTTGCCCTGGTGGCCACTGACCGAGGGATGCCCGGCCTTCCACGCTGTGATCACGGGCTCCACCAGGGCCCACTGCTCGTCGGAGACGTCACTCGAGTACGGCTTGCGATCACTCATCCCGCCACCCAAGCGAATCACGAACGCTTGACCGGCAACGATGCCCCAACGCCACCCCATCGAGTGATGACAAGCCAGACATAAGGTCGCGTACCGCACTCTCAGTGCTCGCAGGCCCACCAGGCGTCCGCGCTCGCCTTGGCGGCCAGCTCGCGCAGGTTGCGGACGGCCTCGGCCGGGTCCTCGGCCCCGTACACCGCCGAACCGGCCACGAACACGTCGGCGCCGGCCTCGGCGCAGCGCTCGATGGTGGCGGCCGAGACGCCGCCGTCGACCTGCAGCCACAGCTCCAGGTCGTGCTTGGCGATCAGCTCCCGGGTCCGGCGGATCTTCGGCAGCATGATGTCCAGGAACGCCTGGCCGCCGAAGCCGGGCTCGACCGTCATGATCAGCAGCATGTCGAGCTCGGGCAGCAGGTCCTCGTACGGCTCGATCGGGGTGCCCGGCTTGAGCGCCATGGACGCGCGGGCGCCCTTGGCGCGGATCTCGCGGGCCAGCCGCACGGGCGCGGCGGCGGCCTCGATGTGGAAGGTGATCGAGCCGGCTCCGGCCTCGACGAACTGCGGGGCCCAGCGGTCCGGGTCCTCGATCATCAGGTGGCAGTCGAGCGGGATGTCGGTGGCCCGGGCCAGCGACTCGACCACCGGCACGCCCAGGGTCAGGTTGGGCACGAAGTGGTTGTCCATGACGTCCACGTGCAGCCAGTCGGAGCCCCGGACGGCCTCGGCCTCGTCGGCGAGCCGGGCGAAGTCGGCAGAAAGGATGCTGGGGCTGATCTGGGGCATGGCCGACTACCTTCGTGCGAGGGGCTTGCGCGGGCGGGGCGCCCGGTCCACGGGCACCTCGTCCCATCATCTCGCGCCGCACTGCCGGCGACCGCACCCCGCGGCCCCCGCGTGACCGTCATCACACGCCGTGCGGGGTTACCGGGCCCGCCACCGTGGTCATCAGCACGTGAGCGGCCCGTGCGTCCGCCCGTACGGCACCGGCACCGCGCCGCCCGGGCGTCCGCCGGACCGTCCCGACCAGTCGAGCTCCCCGCGCCCGCCCGGAGCTCTGTCCGAGGAAGGCTCCCGATGGCCGATCTCGTCCACCCCGCCCGCGCGCTCTGGTGGCTCTTCGAGCCGGTGCACGCCGTCACCTACTTCCAGCCCGAGAGTCACGACACCTTCGAGGCGGCCGGGTTGCGCGGCTTCTGGCGCGGCTACTTCGCCGGCCGCTCGGCCCCGCTGGGCGCGGTGGACGCACCGCCGGTGATCGCCGCGTTCTTCAGCTTCGCGCCGGCGATGGTGGAGCGGGCGCTGCCCGCGGTGTGGTCGCTGGCAGGCCCGGAGGAGACGCTGGCCGCCCGGCTGAAGGGCTCGGGGGCGGCGCTGGCCCGGCTGCTGGAGCACGTGGACCGGGCGCAGGTCGAGCGGGCGGTCGAGCCGCTGGAGCAGGCCGCGGCCCGGCTGGACTGCGCCGGCCGGGTGCTGGCCGCCGCCAACGCGGCGCTTCCCCGGCCGACCGGGCTGTACGAGCGGCTCTGGCAGGCCGCCACCGTGATGCGCGAGCACCGCGGCGACGGCCATGTGGCCTCGCTGGTGGCCTCCGGGCTGGACGGCTGCGAGGCGCTGGTGATCCGCTGCGCGATGGACATGCGGCGCGAGCAGCTCCAGCCGGTGCGCGGCTGGACGGACGCCGAGTGGGAGGCGGCCGCCGAGCGCCTGGTCGAGCGCGGCTGGCTGACCGCGGCCGGCACGGTGACCGAGCTCGGCCGGATCCGCCACCAGGCCCTGGAGGCGGCCACCGACCTGGCCGCCGCCCGGGTCTGGGAGGACTACCCCCGCGCCGAACTGGACGAGCTGGCAGCCGCGTTGAAGCCGATCTCGGCGCTCTGTCGGAGCAGCCTGCCGTTCTACCCGGTCGGGCTGCCGGACAACACCTGACGCTCCCCCGCACCGGGCGGACCGAGCACGATCCCCCGCCCGGCGTAGAACTGCCCGAACGAGCGCCACGGCACCCGTGCGAAGGCCTGCGACTCCTCCGGGAAGCCGGAGGGGTTGTGGATCAGCAGCGCGGTGTCCGTGGCGCCCACCGCCAGCACCAGGTGGCCGCCGCGCCGGACCGGCTCCGGCCCGTGCGGCTCCCGGATCGTCGGGTGCACCGAGAGCACCACCAGCCGCCCGTCGGCCACCTCGGCCGCCACCTCCCCGGGCGTCAACTCCCGTGCGTGCGCGGCCAGTCCCCAGCGCCGCCGGACGTAGTCGGCGAACGGCGCGTGGACCAGCCCGCGCAGGCTCTCGCCGTCCTTCACGTACGCGCCCGCCGCCACGCACTCGGCGGCCAGCGCCATCGCCGTCGGGGTCACCCCCCACCAGTGCTCCAGCGCCATCCGCAGACAGGCCACCCCGCACAGCCGCCAGGACCACCAGGCGTACTCCTCCGGGCTGGCCGCCCCCGACTTCCCCCACCGCGGGTCCCGCGCCGCGTCCAGCCGCCCGTCCAGGATCTCCCGCACCAGCTCCGCGGACTCCCACTGCGCCCGGTACGGCACCTCGTGCACCACCCGCGCCGGCCGCGCGGCGCCGCCCTGATCGACCATCCCCCGACGCTCTCACGCCCGGCTGGTCGGACGACTCACGACACTCCTTGAGCAGCCGTTGAGTACCCGTACTCAGGCGCCCGGCCGACCGGTCCGCCTAACGTGATCACGCCACGAACGGGGAACGGGGAGGCAGCGGTGAAGAAGGTCGCGCTGGGAGTACTGGCCTTGGTGGCGACGGGCGCGCTGGTGGTGATCGGGCCGTGGATCTACCTGGCGATCTCCATGGGGCCGGACTCGCCCGACAGCTCGCCGGCCGGCGGTGGCCACACCTACGCGCCCGCCACCGCGTCCCCGACGGCCGCCTCGCCGACCCGCTTCCCCGCGCCGCTCGACTCCCCCGCCCCGCCGGTCTCGCCGGACCGGTAGGCCAGGCGCTGCGCGGCGTGCCGGCCGCGGTCCTCCACCGGCAGCGCGCCGGTGGCGCCGGCCAGGCCGAACGGTGGCATGTCGAAGTAGATCGACTCGTAGCCGCCCTCGGGGGCGATGTACGTCTCGTGCCAGAGCCCGACGTGCTGACGGGTCCTGCCCTCGCGCACCCTGCGGTTGGCGATGCCCCACACGGTGTGGTGGAAGCCGTCCGGCGCGCTCGCGTAGCCGTACAGCTTCTCCTTCGACTCCCAGTACTGGACGACGTAGTAGGTGCGCGGCGAGGCGGTGAGCAGGATCCGGCCGCGCAGCCCGCGCTCGGGGCTGCGGCGCAGCTCGCGCAGCATCCGGAGCATCGCGAACATCACCGGGCCCCAGTGGTGCACGGCCCAGAAGCGGTTGATCCGCATGCCGATCAGCAGCACCACGGTGTCGCCGGTGGCGCCGGCGGTGGTGTAGCCGGGCAGCGGTTTGGCGAACATCGAACGGACGAACGTGGCTCCCCTGGACATCCCGACCTCCCGCACCCGGACCCGCACCCCATGTAATCGGTGATTACATCAAGGCCCGGAAGGCCGGTCAAGGCTCACCACGGCCACAATTGCGTTACTGCTCGGGCCTGTTGGCGATCCCCTGGCGGAAGGTGTCCAGCACCTGCACAGCCAGCTCCTCCGCCTTCTCGGCCGGCAGGTAACCGTCCACGATCATCTGCGCCAGCCCGTACACCAGCGCCTGCCCGGACAGCAGCACCAAGTCCGGATCACCGGGCCCCAGCCGTCCCGCCTGCTGGTCCGCCACGATCAGTCCGGTGAACGCCCGGTCCATCCCGTCCAGCCGCTCCCGCAGCGCCGGATCCGGCGAGGCCGCGAACACCCGCGAGCGCACCAGCTCGAACCGCCGCGGATGACGCAGCGCGTACCGGACGAACCCCAGCCCGAGCGCCCGCATCCCCGACCCGCCGGCCGCCTCCGCGGCCGCCACCTGCGCCTCCTGCCAGCGCTCGAAGTCCGCCAGCACCCGGTCCGCAAGCGCGGTCAGCAGTGCCTGCCGATCGGCGAAGTGCCGGAACGGCGCCCCCGCCGACACCCCCGCCCGGCGCGCCACCTCCCGCACGCTCACCTTCTCCTGGCCCTGCTCGTCCAACACCTCGAACGCCGCCGTCACCAGCGCCTCCGGCAACGCCCCGTGGTGGTACGCCTCCCGCTCCCTCATGGCTGCCTTGCTACCACAATCCGGGCCGTCGACGGACGGGCGAACGGCTGTTCACCGGGGTCCGACCTCCGGGCCAGGCCCCGGAGGTCGGCGCCGAGGGCCCGGGCCTACCAGGCGTAGTCCTCCGGGGCGGGCTGGTGCCCGGGGAAGAGGTCGTCGAGGTGGTCGAGGGTCTTCTGGTCGAGCTTCAGGTCGAGGGCCCCGAGGGCGGCGTCGAGGTGGGCCGGGGTGCGGGGGCCGATGATGGGGGCGGTGACGGCCGGGCGGGAGAGCAGCCAGGCGAGGGCGAGGTCGGCGGGGTCGGTGCCGAGTTCGGCGGCGAAGTCCTCGTAGGCCTGGATCCGCTCGCGGTGCTCGGCGAGGAGTTCGCCGGCGAGGCCCAGGGCGCTGCGGCCGCGGGTGCCCTCGCGCTCCTTGCGGAGGACGCCGCCGAGCAGGCCGCTGCGCAGCGGGGACCAGGGGATCAGTCCGAGGCCGTAGTGCTGGAGGGCGGGGATGACCTCGAGTTCGACGGTGCGGTCGAGCAGGTTGTAGAGCGACTGCTCGCTGACCAGGCCGAGGAAGTGGCGGGAGCGGGCGGCCTCCTGGGCCTGGGCGATGTGCCAGCCGGCGAAGTTGCTGGAGCCGACGTAGATGATCTTGCCCTGGGCGACCAGGACCTCCATCGCCTGCCAGATCTCCTCCCAGGGCGTGTCCCGGTCGATGTGGTGCATCTGGTAGAGGTCGATGTGGTCGGTCTGCAGCCTGCGCAGGCTGGCCTCGACGGCCTTGCGGATGGCGAGCGCGGAGAGCCGGCCCTCGTTGGGCCAGTCGCTCATCTCGGCGTAGGCCTTGGTGGCGAGGACGGTGCGCTCGCGGCGCCCGCCGCCCCGGGCGAACCAGCGGCCGATGATCTCCTCGGTGCGGCCCTTGAGGTTGCCCTCGCTGTCGCGGCCGTAGGCGTTGGCGGTGTCGAAGAAGTTGATGCCGCGCTCGTGGGCAGTGTCCATGAGGCGGTGGGCCTCGGCTTCCTCGGTGTGGGGGCCGAAGTTCATGGTGCCGAGGCAGAGTCGGGAGACGGTCAGGCCGGTGCGGCCGAGGTGGGTGTACTCCATGGCGCCCCACCCAAGACCACACCGGCACGAGTGTCCAGCACATTTCAGGGCCCGGCGGGTCACCGTCCGTGCGTGGCGAACTTGCGTACGGCCAGCGGCCCGCAGACCGCGAGCAGCACGGCGCTCCAGAGCAGCGAGGCGAGCACCGCGTGCTGCATCGGCCAGGCGCCGCCGGGCGCGGACGGGTTGCCGAAGAGTTCGCGGCAGGCCTGGACGACGGAGCTGATCGGGTTCCAGTCGGCGACCACCCGCAGCCAGCCGGGCATCCCGCCGGTGGGCACGTAGGCGTTGGTGATCATCGCCAACGGGAAGACGACGACGGAGAGTTGGCCGGCCGCCTCCTCCTTGCCGACGGCCAGGCCGAGCAGCATGCCGACCCAGGTCATCACGAACCGGAAGAGCAGCAGCAGCGCGAACGCCCCCAGCGCGTCGGCCGTGCCGTGCCGGGCGCGCCACCCGGCGGCCAGCCCGACCAGCGCGAGCAGCGCCAGCACGACCACGCTGACCAGCAGGTCGGCGAGGGTCTGCCCGAGCAGCAGGCCGGTGCGGGAGACCGGCATCGAGCGCAGCCGGTCGGTGACCCCGCGCCCGACGTCACGGGCGGCGCCGACCATGGTGGGCATGATGCCGTTGGTGGCGACCATGGCGAACAGCCCGGGCATCAGGAACTCCCGGTAGTCCCCGCCACCCGGCACCTGCATGGCGCTGCCGAAGACGTACCCGAAGACCACCACCATGACCACCGGCACGCCCAGCGAGGCGGCCAACAGGCCCGGCGAGTGGCGATAGTTGAGCAGAATACGGAGCATCGATGTCCCGGTGTCGGAGACCAGCCGAGCCCCGACGGACGGACGCGAAGCGGTGTGCGCGACAGCGGACATCAGGCGGCCTCCCCCAGCATCGCAGCGGACTCCCGGGCCGTCCCGGTGAGCGCGAGGAACACGTCGTCGAGCGAGGGCGCCCGCACCGCGACGTCCTCGGCGACGACGCCGGCGGCGTCCAACTCCCTTACCAGGTAAGGCAGCAGGACTTTCACCCCGGGCCTGGCCAGCACCGCGACCGCCCGCTCGGCCACGTCCACCTGGGCATCACCCCCGGACAGGCTCGACAACACCACGGCGGCGGCGCCGAGTTGGCCCGGGTCGGCCAGAGTGACGGAGACCTGGCTGCCGATCGCCGCCTTGAGCCGGGCCGGCGGGCCGGTGGCGATCGCGGCGCCGTGGTCGACGACCACGATGTCGTCGGCCAGCCGATCGGCCTCCTCCAGGTACTGGGTGGTGAGCAGCACGGTGGTGCCGCCGTCGGCCAACTCCTTGACCGTGTCCCAGATCCCCTGCCGGCTGCGCGGGTCGAGCCCGGTGGTGGGCTCGTCCAGGAAGAGCACCGGCGGGCTGGTGACCAGGCTGGCGATCAGGTCCAGGCGCCGGCGCATGCCGCCGGAGTAGGTGCGGACCAGCCGGTCGCCGGCCTCGGCGAGGCCGAAGCGGGCCAGCAGTTCGTCGGCGCGCGCCCTGGCCCGCCGCGCCCCGAGGCGGTGCAGCCGGCCGAAGAGGCGGAGGTTGTCCCGGCCGGTGATGCCCTCGTCCAGCGCGGCGTGCTGCCCGGCGAGGCCGATGGCCCGGCGGACCTCCTCGGCGGAGCGGACGGCGTCGTGCCCGGCGACCCGGACGGCGCCCCGGTCGGGGGCGACCAGGGTGGCGAGAACGCGCACGGCGGTGGTCTTGCCGGCGCCGTTGGGCCCGAGGAGGCCGCAGACGGTGCCGGCCGGGACGGTGAGGTCGAGGCCGCGCAGGGCCTCGGTGGAGCCGAAGCGTTTCTCCACGCCCGCCATCTCGATGGCGGGCCGGGTGGTGTCGGACATGGCTCTGCCCCTTCTCTAGGTACAGCGTACGTAGACGAGCACGCAGACGCGATCGTACTACGTACGCCGTACGTATCTAAGATGGGGGTGCGAGGTGATCTTCCAGTGCCGTCCAGCAAGACCCCCACCGGCTCCGACAGCCCCAAGAGCCCCCAGAATCCCGGCAGTCCCGAGCAGCCGGAGCAGCCGGAGCAGCCGGGCAAGCCCGTACCCCCCGAGGCCCCCGAACTGATCTGGCTGCGCCCCGAGCGCACCGGCCGCGGCCCCCGCCCGGCCCACAGCCGCGAGTCGATCGCCGCGGCCGCCATCGGGATCGCCGACGCCGAGGGCCTGGACGCCGTCTCGATGCGGCGGGTCGCGGCCACGCTCGGCGCGGGCACCATGTCGCTCTACAACTACGTGCCGAAGAAGGAGCACCTGCTCGACCTGATGCTCGACGCCGTCACCGGCGAGTACCGGCTGCCGCCCGAGCCGAGCGGCGACGTCCGGGCCGACCTGGCCCGCCTGGCGCACGAGCAGCTCGCCATCTTCCGCCGCCACCCCTGGCTGCCCGCCCTGGTGCTGGCCCGCCCGAGCATCGGCCCCAACGCCCTGCGCTACACCGACCACTTCCTGGCCGTCACCGCCCCCACCGGCCTGGCGGGCGGTGCGCGGATGGAGGCGATGGCGCTGTTCAACGGGTTCATCTGCCAGTTCGCCCAGTACGAGCAGACGGCCGCCGCGGGCGCCAAGTGGCAGACCGAGATGGTCGGTTACCTCACCCGGGCGGCGATGAGCGGCGCATACCCGCACCTCGCCCAGGCGTTCGCCACCGCGGGCCCGCCGGCCGACCCGGACCAGGCCTTCGACCGCACCCTGGACCGAGTCATCCACGCCATCCTGGCGCCCGCGGCGGGATAGGGCCGGTCCGACAAGACCGCCGGACGGGCCCGGTCGGCTACCGGATGAGCGCGGCCCGGGTCAGCACCCCGGCCGCCTTCCCGTCCACCAGCACCACCACCCCCGGCTGCCCGCCCGCCAGCAGCGCGGCCCGCGCCTCGGCGGCCGGCTGCCCGACCCCGAACGTCGGCAGGGCCGGCCCGAGCAGCGGGCGCACCGGGTCGTCGCGCTTGGCGTCGCCGTTCGCGAGCGCCACCTGCAGCACCTTCCGAGACACCGAGCCGAGCACCTCCGCGTCGGCCACCCCGTACGGCCGCGCCGCCCGCGGCAGTACGGCCGGGGCGATCCCGCCGGGCGCGGCCCGCAGCGCGTCCAGCGCCTCGCCGACGGTCGCATCCGCGCCGACCGTCACCAGTGGGCCGGCGGCCGCCAGCGCGGCGCGCAGCTCCGTCTCCCCCGGCTCCTCCAGGAAGCCCCAGCGCCGCATCCACCCGTCGCTGTGCACCTTGGACAGGTAGGAGCGGCCCGAGTCCGGCAGCAGCACCACGACCAGGTCCTCCGGCCCCAGCCCGCGCGCCACCCGCAGGGCCGCCGCCACCGCCGTACCGGACGACGGGCCGGCCAGGATGCCCTCCTCGCGGGCGAGCCGACGCGCCGTCAGCAGCGATTCGCGGTCCGGGATCCGCTCGAAGGAGTCGATCACCTCCGAACGGTAGGCCTGCGGCCAGCGGTCCTCGATCGTCTCGGGGTGCAGGAAGTGCCCGATGCTCTCGACGAACCACGGGCTGCCGTCCCCGCCGCCGTACGAGGAGGACTCCGGGTCCGCGCCGATGACGGTCACCGCGCCGCCGGACACCTGCTTGAGGTGGCCGCCGGTGCCGGTGATGGTGCCGCCGGTGCCGACGCCCGCCACGAAGTGGGTCACCCGACCGCCGGTCTGCTCCCAGATCTCGGGACCGGTGGTGCGGACATGGGCGTCCGGATTGGCCAGGTTGTCGTACTGGTTGGCGAGCCAGGCACCGGGGATCTCCTCGGTCAGCCGCCGGACCACGTTGAACAGGTGCCGGGGATCCTCCTGCGGCACCGAGGTCGTCGCGAGCACCACCTCGGCGCCGTACGCCCGCAGGATGTCCGACTTCTCCGGCGACGACTTGTCCGACACCCCGGCGATCACCCGGTACCCGCGACGACGGCCCACGATGGCGAGCCCGATGCCGGTGTTGCCGGAGGTCGCCTCGATGATCGTCCCACCGGGCTTCAGCAGACCCTCCCGCTCGGCGGCCAGGATCATCGACAGTGCGGCGCGGTCCTTGACGCTGCCGCCGATGTTGAGGAACTCGGCCTTGGCATAGATCGGCGCGGCGATCCCGGCACCCAGCCGGGCGAGGCGGAACAGCGGCGTCCCGCCGATCGCGTCGAGGACGGATTCGTGCACTGCGGCCATCATGCGCTCCTTCATCCGGTGCAACGTGTGCATACGTGTCCGAGCGAGCCTGCCCACACCCGCGCCCCGCTAGCCGTCCCGCGGCGCACCTCCCCCGCCGGGGGGAGGCGGCCCCTCCCCGGGCAGGACGCCGGCCGACGGCGAGGACGACAGGCTGGGGACACCAGACCCCGAGGAGCGGACATGACCCGGAACCAGGACATGACCCGGAACCAGCTGCGCGCCGTCACCCTGGCCGGCAGCCTCGCCCTGCCGTACATCGCGCTGAAGACCTACTGGGCGGCAGGCGGCCGGGCCGGGGTGGCCGACGGCTTCGACATGGCCGACGAGTTCCGGCGCAACGGCGCGCCCGCCGCCCTGATCTGGCTGGAGCACCACGGCGTGGACTTCACCGCCGTACTGGCCCTGATCGGCCTGGCCCTCGCCACCGTCCTGGCCCGCCGCCCGCCGCAGCACCGCCTGCTCCGGCGCCTGCTGCTCGCCGCCGCCTTCGCGGGCACCCTGCTGGTCCCGTACGGCCTGCTCACCGCCCTGTTCGGCGCACTCGGCCACCACGACGGCGGCGGCCCGCTCACCGGCTGGGTGGTCCCGGCCGGGGCGGCGGCCTTCGTCGGCCTCGGCACGGCACTGGCGCTGGCGGCCTGGCCGCACCGACCGCGCCGGTCGCGCCCGACCGCCACCCTCAACGCCGCCGCCACTTCCGCCCGTTAGCGTCCCAGGCCGGGCCCGTCCGTCACACCCGCACCATCCGTCCCGACCCGGCCGAAACCGTTCGTCGCGGCCGTCCCGACCCCGTACCGTGGTCCGGTCGATGATCTTGGCTCAGGCCACACGAGCAGAACGGGGCAGCACGGATGCAGCAGTATCAGGGGTGGGCGGACGAGCGCTACGGCGCCGTCGCGGACGTCTTCGCCGCCAACTTCGAAGAGTTCCCCGAGCTCGGCGCCGCGGTCACGGTGTACGTCGGCGGCCGCAAGGTGGCCGAGCTGTGGGGCGGCACCGCCGACGAGCGCACCGGCCGGGCCTGGACGCGGGACACCCTGGTGCCGGTGTTCTCCTGCGCCAAGGGCGCGGTCGCCATCAGCGCCCTGCTCCTCGCCCAGCGGGGCCGGCTCGACCTGGACGCCCCGATCGCCCGCTACTGGCCCGAGTTCGCGCGCCACGGCAAGCGGGACATCACCACCCGGATGATCCTCGGCCACCGGGCCGGCCTCCCGGCGCTGGACACCGTGCTCTCCTTCGAGGATGTCGCCGCCTGGGAGCCGGTGGTCCGCGCGATCGAGGAGCAGGAGCTGCTCTGGGAGCCGGGGACGACCTACGAGTACCACGGCCATGTGCTCGGCTTCGCGGTCGGCGAGGTGATCCGCCGGATCACCGGCCTGACCCCCGGCGCGTTCCTGCGCAAGGAACTCGCCGAACCGCTCGGCCTGCCACTCTGGATCGGCCTTCCGGAGAGCGAACTCCCGCGCGTGGCACGGCTGGTGGAGGCCGAGGGCCGCCGCCCGATGCCCGGCCCGGAGCACCTGCTCACCCGGATCGTGACCATGAACGGCGCCCTGGTCTTCCCCGGTCTGGACGTGCCGCACGGCTGGAACGACCCGGCCCTGCACGCGATCGAGCTGCCCGGCGCGGGCGCCGTCGGCTCCGCCACCGGCCTGGCCGGCCTGTACGCGGCAGCGGTCACCGGCCTGGACGGCGGCGAGCGGGTGCTCTCGTCCGACACCGTGACCGACGCGGTGCGCGAACTCTCCGCAGGCCAGGGCTTCCTGGGCTTCGACATGGGCGCCCGCTGGGGCTCCGGCGTGCTGCTCGACTCCCCCGCCTTCCGTCGGCTGTTCGGCCCGCGCAGCTTCGGCAACGACGGCGCGGGTGGCCAGTTCGCCTTCGGGGACGACGAGTTCGGCGTCGGCTTCGCATACGTCGCCAACCGGATGATCGGCCACGGTGACGCCCGCGCCAACCGGCTGATCGAGGCGGTGCGCGGGTGCCTGGGCTGACGCCCGAAGTGCCCTCCGGGGTACCGGACTTCCTGGCCCGGCTGATCGGACTCGCCGCCACCGGCGCCCTGGACGAGCTGCGCTACGACGCCTCGCTGCCCGAACTCGCGGCCCACTACGGCGATCCGTGGGACGGCGGCCGCGTCCACCGCGACGACCGCTGGCCGCACGCCTTCGGCTGGGGCGATGTGCAGACGGTGTTCTGCCGCTGCCGGCGGCTCCGGTCGCTGTCCCTGCCGATCTGGCACGGCGAACTCGAACTCCCGCAACCGGCAGGCGGATCGCTGACGCTCGACACCCACCTCGGTGAGTCCGCGCTGACCGCCGCGCTGACCGCCGCCGGCTGCTCCTGGCAGACGGTGACCTACGAGAACGTGCCCGGCCAGCGGACCTTGGAGTTCGCTCCGGCCGAGGAGGTCCGGGTGGCCCTGGTCCTGACCGACCGGGTGGGCTACGACGAACCTCCCCTGACGGACTGGCTGTTGTACAAGGCCGTGCTCTGGGGCTACGACCACGTCGACTGCCCCGAGCCGGACCGCACCCGGCCCGACGACGGCTGGGGTTCGGCCGAACGCTGAAGCGGCGACGGACCGTTCCGACCCCTGTGCGGAACGGTCCGTCGCCGCTTGCGGCTTCCGGTTACTTCAACAGGAAGTCGTAGACCGCCTGCCGCCCGAGCGGGTTGGCCGCCCGGGTCTGCACCGAGTGCGAGGCCCCGGGGACGATCACGATCTCCGGGTCGTGGGTCGACTCGGCCTGCTGGTACAGCCACTCGTACGGGGTGGAGAGGTCACGGTCGCCGCCGAGCAGCAGCACCGGCACGTTCGGCAGCTTGCGGTGTGCCGGCGGGGTCGGCGGCACCTCCTCGCGCGGCCAGTCCTGGCAGACCAGCAGGCTGCCCAGCCCGGTCGCGGTCGCCGCGTCGTACGGCCAGGTCTGCTCGGGGGTCAGGTCCTGCCTGGCCTCCTCCAGCGCGGCCGCCCGGCCCTCGACCGGGGTGTCCGACGTGCCCCACGGATAGCGCCCGTCGGCGCACAGGGTGGCGGCGTGCAGTCCCTGGCTGAGCAGTTCGGCCGGTGCGGCGTCGTTCTTGTGCACCTCGCCGATGAAGGCCTGGAGCTTCTCCGGCTGCCCGCCGGCGGCCGCGTGCAGGAGCTCCGGCACCACGGCGTAGTCGGGGTCGGCGAACTCGTAGCTGGTGAGCGCGTCCAGGATCTGCGGCCCGTTGCCGTACGTCCGCACGGTGGTGGCGAGGTCGGAGGCCGGATCGGTGGTGCAGCCGGTGGCCTGGCAGGCGGCGCGCAGCACCCGGGCGGTGGCGGGCAGCGCGACCAGGTCCAGCGGGTCGTAACCCCCCTGCGGCACCACCGAGTCGAGCACCAGCCGCGCCACGTGCGGCGGGTGGGCGAGCGCGTACCGCTCGGCGACGAAGGTGCCGTAGGAGACGCCGTCGATGGTGAGGCGGCGGTCGCCGAGGGCCTGGCGCAGCAGGTCCATGTCGCCGACGGTGTCCGCGGTGCTGTAGAAGCGGGCGTTCGGGCCGAGGGCGGCGGCGCAGTCGGCGATGGACTGCTTGCGGGGCGGGGTGAGGTCGGAGGAGCCCATGTCCTCCTGCAGCCCGGGGCACCGCAGCGCCCGCTCGCCGGTACCGCGCTGGTCGAACATCACCAGGCGGTAGTCCTTGAGGACGGGCGCGATCTTGCCCGCGATCCGCCGGATCAGCGGCACGCCGGGCTGGCCGGGGCCGCCGGTAAGGAACAGCAGGTCGCCCTTGGGGGCGTCGGCGTTGCCGGTCATCGCCACGTCGAGCTGGAGGGTGCCGGGGACGGCGCCGCTGTGGTCGAGTGGCACGGTGATGGTCCCGCAGGTGAATTCGGGCGCGCCCTGGCAGGGGGCCTGCCCGGTGATCCCGCCGCCGTGCCGGTCCGGCCCCGCCGGCGCCGCGACGGCGGGGCCGGCCAGGGTGGTGCCGGCGACCACCGCGACGGCGCCCAGCAGTGCGGCGAAGCGGCCGCGCTTGCTCGTCATGTTCGTCCTTCCGCTCGCACCGCGTCCGTGCTGACGCGGTCACGGAAGTAGCTTGCGCCCGGGACGACTTCGAAGGCGAGCACGCGTGCCAGGATTCGACCAGGGTCGAATGGTCACGGACCGAAAGGACGACAAACCCGGCCGTTCCGACCCTCCGGCCGTTCCGACCCTCCGGCCAGAGCATCGCGGCACGGCGCGCGGGGAGGAGCGGTCGGCGGCCCGCTGACCGGCTTCAGAGCACCGCGCGCGGCAGGACCACCCGCACCCACTCCTCCGGCTGGGACAGGTGCGGAGCGTGACCGGCGCCCTCGAACAGGTACCGTTCCGCCTTCGGCAGGGCGAGGTCGATCAGGTCCAGCACCTCGCCGAACATCGGCGCGCTGTCGTCGCTCTGGGTGAGCAGCGCGGGGTCGGTGAACCGGGCGAGCGCGGTGAGGTCGAGGTCCAGGGCGTCCGGGTCGCGCAGCTCGTCCAGGTAGGTCGGCGCGTTGCGGATGTAGGTGTGCCGGATCGGCGCGGGCAGTTGCTCCCACGCGCCCGGCCCGAACGCGAGGCTGTCCACGTACAGTTCGGCGGCGGCCGCGGACTCCGCCTGCTCCAGCAGCTTTCGGACGGCGGCGACCCGGTCGGCGAAGGCGGTGCCGATCGGGCGCAGGTCCGGGTCGGCGAGCAGGAGGCCGGTGCCCGGCGGCTCGTGCACGGCGATTCCGCGCAGTAGGTCGGGCCGGGCGGCGGCGAGACGGAGCGTGACCAGCGCGCCGTAGGAGTCCCCGCAGACGAAGGCGGGCGCCAGGCCGAGTCCCTGGATCAGCCCGGCCAGGTCGGCCGCGTCCTCGTGCACCGAACCCTGGGTGAGCAGGTCCTCGCTGCGGCTGTGCCCGCGCCGGTCGTAGGCGACGGCGGTGGTGGACTCCGCCAGGCCGGGCAGCACCCGCGCCCAGGAGTCCCCGTCGCCCCACGACCCGTGCACCAGCACCACCCCGGGGCCGTCGCCACGGGCCTCGTAGTGCAGCGACACCCCGTTCACCCTGATCTCGGCCATCACGAGCCTCCCGACCTCGGCGGTGCTCCCCCACCAGCCTGACACAACCGCTGGGAACGCTCAGCCTTCGATCCGGGTGCGGTCACGCGCGGTCACCGACGAGGGCGGCGGCCGCGGCGTCCAGGATCCTGCCGAAGGTGTGGGCGATCAGCGGCTTGGCGACGGCCCGGGTCAGCGCGGGCCCGAGCAGCGGCAGGCGCACCTCGAAGGTGGTGGTCCAGACCACCTCGGTCCCGCCGTCGACCTCGGTGAAGGTCATCCGCCCGAGCTCGTGCCGGGAGGGCGGGAAGCTGCGCTCGACGGTGTACTCGAAGTCGTACGGCGGGTGGTACGAGGTGACCCGCTCACGGAACCAGCCGATCGCCCAGGTGTGCACCCGCACCGCCCCGACCCCGTACGGCGCGTCGGCGCCGGGGCGGGCGAGGCGGGCCTTGAGGATCAGCGGGGAGCGGGTGTAGTTGGTGGTCGTGGCGCACCAGTCGAAGACCTCGGCGATCGGCGCGGCGATGATGCGACGGACGGTCAGGGTTTCCATCGGGCGTCCCTTCGGGTCGGTGGGTACGCCAGTGCAGACCGGAGGGCCCGCCGGAACGTGACATCCGGGAGGACGGAGCCGTCAGCTCATCCCCCGCACCGGGGGTTCGTCCCGGGTCCCGTCCTCCGCCACCACCGTGAACCGCTCCCTCCCTGCCACCGACAGGTCGACCGGGTACAGCGAGGTGGTGTCGTTGACGTCCAGCTCCCGGCTCTGGCGGCCCGTCGCCGCGTCGACCCGGGTCAGCCTGTCGCGGGTCATCGCCCACACCGAGGCGCCGTCCACCAGCACGCCGGTCACCTGGTCGTCCAGGGCCGCCGTCCAGCGCTTGCCGCCGTCCGCCAGCGAGTACGCGACCAGCCGCCCGGTGGCGGTGCGGCTCGGGTGCTTGCCGCCGCTGATGCTCACGTCGCCCGGCTTCTCGCCCGGCACGATGAACAGGTCCCCGACCACCACCCCGCCGAACAGCGGGCGGGCGCTGAACTCGTCGAAGGCGTGGACGCCGCCCAGCATCACGTCGAGGTCGTACTCGTCGCCGGATACCGGTATCGAGGCGCGCTGCCGGCCCGCCCCGTCGTAGCTGAGCACCGCGTGGGTGCCACGCTCCGCCTGGGCGTCGACCCAGACCGCGAGCGGGTCGACCGAGACCACCGCGAGGTTCTTCACCCCGCCCTCGCCCGGCAGGACGACCTTCAACCGCTCCTTCCCGTCCGCCGGCGCCAGCGTGCGCAGCACCGGCGGCGCGGTGTCGCCGCACTGGGTGACCGTCACCACGTCCTGGTCCCCGCCCGAGACCTGCACCGGGGTGCACCCCGGGTCGGCCGCGCTGTGCCAGAGCGCGGCGCCGTCCGTCAGCCGGACGGCCCGCCAGCCGTCCTTGTCCTGCAGGACGGCCTGCGGACCGGCGACCGCGACCAGGTCCGGCGAGGCGGAGTCGCCGTCCCGGGCGGGCGCGTCCACGGTGGCATGCCAACTCGCGCTGCCGTCCGCGAGGTTCAGCGCCGTCACGGCGGTGCAGGGCCTGTCGTGCGGGGAGTGCCCGATCAGACCGATGCCGGCCCCGGTCCCCCGGCTCATGGTGCACACGGAGTCCTCACCCGGCGGCGTCCACCGCCAGGCGACGGCCCCGCCGACGTTGCGGTAGGCCACCACCTGGTCGGGCCGGACCCGCACCACCAGGTTCCCGCTGGTCCAGCTGCCGACCGCGCGGACCGTGGACGGGCGGTCCAGCGGGGCCTTCCAGGCGTCGTTGAGGCCGTCCCCGGCGAAGCAGAGGAAGATCCCCAGCCCCAGCAGCGCCCCGACGGCCACCGACGGGAGCCCGTGCCGGGGGTGGATCAGCGCCCAGACGAAGCCGGCGCCGCAGGGCATCAGTCCGAGGATGCTGGCGGCGCCCATGAACCCGAGGCTGTCGCCGCCGAACCCGTTGGCGGGGGCGAACAGCACCGCCAGGCCCAGGCTCGCGAACATCGCGCCCAGCACCCCGCCGGAGACCACCATCCAGGTCTCCTTGCTCATGGCGAACCTGGCGCGCCACCTCGTCCGCACCCGGACGACGCTGTCCTCAGGCCCCTCGGCCATGCCGGTCTCTCCCCTGCGACGCGCCGCCCACCGCGATAGGGCGACGATCATCGGATCGTCGCAGAGCAGGACGAGATCCTAAACAAAGAGCAGGGAAAACCCCGTTCTCCCCTGCACATGGGAGGTCCTGACCGGCGCGATCGTTACGAATCGCGGCTCAGCCGGCCTGGACGCCCGCCCAGCCCGGGCCGGGCGATCAGCACCCGCTCCTTCGGCACGCCCGCGAGCACCGGCAGGTCGGGGCGGTTGAGCGCGGCGCACGGCGCGGGGTACTTCGGCGAGTCCGTTCCCCCCGCCGGATTGCACTTCGCCGGCCCGTCGCCGTCGCCCGACGTGCCGTCCCCGCCGTTCCCGGCCACTGCCCAGGGCCCGGCGAACACGGCCCCCCACCAGCACGACCGCCCCCACCAGCACGACCGCCGCCGCCAGTTGCGGCCCACCCGCGGCTCGCGGCTGCCGGTCCCGGGCTCGGCGGCGGGTCCTCCGGTCGCTGCTGACGCATCACACGACCCGCCCCCGGAACCGTAGAATCCGCCTGTCCGGCTGGAAGTCTCAGGAAGGATCGGCGTGTTCCGAGCGCAGCGTCCGCGCACCCCAGAGCTCACCCCGTGGGAGGGCGAGGGCCCCGTCAACGGCGTCGCGCTGCTGCTGCCCGGCGGGTTCCTCCGGAGCCGGCGCGGGCCGCTGAAGATCGTCGAACTGGGCCTGCGGGACCTCGCCACCGAGCTCACCGACCGCGGCCGCCCGCACGGCCTCGCGGTGCACCTGCTGCGCTACCGCTACAGCGGCTGGAACGGCGCCGACGCCGACACCGCCGTCGACACCCACTGGGCGCTCGACGAACTCGCCCGCCGCCACCCGGGCGCACCGGTGGTGCTCATCGGCAACTCGCTCGGCGGGCGCGCCGCCTTCCGGTGCGCCGGGCACCCGAGCGTCGTCGGCGTCGCCGGGATCGCCCCCTGGCTGCCCAGCGGCGACGCCGTCGAGCAGCTCGCCGGGCGCCGGGTGCTGATCGTGCACGGCACCGCCGACCACAGCGCGGCCGGCGCCGCCGGGTCGCTGGAGTACGCGCTGCGCGCCCGGCAGGTCGTCCCGGACCTCGCGCGCTACGAGGTGCCCGGCGGCACCCACTTCCTGATCCGGCAGACCGCCGACATCAACGCGCTGACCACCGCCTTCACCCTCACCGCGCTCGGCGCCGAGGCCACCGCACTCGCGACCGGCACGGTCTGCGCCCGGCTGCCCACCCGCGCCTGACCAGACCTCAACTCCCGTACGGGGCCGGGTACTTCCCCATCGGCCGACACGGCAGGACCCGTCCGCTACCCGCCGACGGCCTGATCGCCCAGCGCTTCAAGGTCGAGACCCTCGACGAGGTCGTCCAGCGCACGCTGCACCCGAAGGGCGGGCCCGCCGCCCCGGTCTTCGACCCGGGCACCCAGCAGCAGTACAACAACTTCAACTACCGCCTGGCGGGCCGGATCATCGAGCAGGTGACCGGCCACTCCGTCAAGCAGGAGGTGACCGCCCGCGTCCTCCGGCCCCTGCACCTGCACCTGCACCACACCGAGGTCACCGAGGGGCGGCCCGAGATGCCCGAGCCCCACCTGACCGGCTACCTCCAGAACGACGCCGGCTCCCCGACCGACGTCTCCGAGCAGGGCGGCAACCCCGAGTCGATGGTCTCCACCCCCGCCTCCCTGGACCGCTTCCTGCCCGCCCTGCTGGACGGCGAACTCCTGCCCCCGCAGGAGCTGCACGACCTGCTCACCCTGCCGCGCGACGCCGCCGGGAAGCCGGTGCCCTACCGCGACGCCGGGGACTGCCAGTTCGGGCCGGACAAGGGCAAGGCCTGCTACAGCGCCGGGCTGATGGCCATTCCGCTGCAGGACGGCACGGTGGTCTGGGGCAAGACCGGCCACGACCTCGGCTACTCCGGCGGCTTCTTCGCCACCCCGGACCTGAGCAAGCGCCTGGTCTACTCCGTCGGCGCCAGCGGCGTCACCCCGGCCCCGGCCCTGCGGCTCGCCTCCACCGTCTTCGGCCCCTTCGCCCGCTAGCACCCGCGGGTCCTGCCGCCGGGCCGGGCGGCGGGACCCGGCGGAAATCGCATTGGCGGCCCACCACCCCTCCTGCCTATCGTCGGGGCATGACTACCCGAACCTTCCGCATCATGGTGCGCGGCGTCTTCGACGGCCTCACCGACGAGCAGCGCGCCGAACTCCTCGCCGCCGCACCCGAGCACGACGTGCTGCACGCCTCCTTCACCCGCGAGGGCCACCTCAGCTACGACCTCTCCGCGCGGGCCGCCTTCACCTTCCGCTTCCTCGACGGGGGCGAGGCCGAGGAGGACATCCTGGAGGCCACCGAACGGGCCGAGCAGGCCGCGCGGTCCTGGCTGTCGGGCCGCGGCTACGGCTTCAGGAACCTCCGCTCCCAGGCCGAGGACCTCTCCCGGGCGCCACTCGGCAAGCGCCTGCGCCGCGCCGCCAACGCCACCGGCTGACCCTGCCCCCTCCCCCCCCGCCACCTCCTTGACGGCTCCGCACGAGCATATACTTGAGCAGTCAAGGAGGTGGCAATGACAGAGCCCACGACACCCGATCCCCTGCACACCGCCCTGCGCCTGGTCCGCGCCCAGACGGCCGTCGTCAAACGCTTCGACGCCAGCCTCAGCGGCCTGCACGGCGTGAGCCTGTCCGACTTCACCGTGCTGCTGCACCTCGCCCAGGCCCCCGGCGGCCGGATGCGCCGGGTCGAACTCGCCGAGGCGCTCGGCCTCACCGCCTCCGGCGTCACCCGCGGCCTCGCCCCGCTGGAGCGCATCGGCCTGGTCAGCCGCGAGGCCGCCGCCCGAGACGCCCGGGTCGCCTACGCCGCCCTCACCCCGACCGGCCGCGAACGCCTCACCGAGATGCTGCACACCGCCCGCCAGGTCGCCGCCGACGCCTTCGCCCAGTGGCCCGCCGAGGACCTCACCCTCCTCTCCGCCCTGCTCACCCGCCTCGGCGGCAGCGCCCCCGACACCGCCCGCCCGAGCGCACCGCCCCACCCCTAAGCTGAACCCGTACGGCACGCACCACCGGCACCACCCCCCACCCGCGCGAAGGCAGCACCATGACCCACGAGTCCGGCACGGCGCCCCGCCGGGAGCCCGCGCTCGCCGACGCCCAACGCGAGCACTGGCAGCGGACGTACCGCGTCAACCCCGGGATGTACGGCGAGCAACCCTCCGCCCCCGCGCGGTACGCGGCCGAGGCCTTCGCCGCCGCCGACGCCCGCGAGGTGCTCGAACTGGGCGCCGGCCACGGCCGCGACGCGCTGCACTTCGCCCGCGCCGGCTTCACCGTGCTGGCCACCGACTACAGCCCGACCGGCCTGGCGCAGCTGCGCGCCGCCGCCGCCGAGCAGGGCCTGTCCGACCGGGTCGGCGCCGCCGTCCACGACGTCCGCGAGCCGCTGCCCCTGCCCGATGACTCCGTCGACGCGGTCTTCGCCCACATGCTGCTCTGCATGGCGCTCTCCACCGAGGAGATCGCGGCGCTGGTCGCCGAGGTCCGCCGGGTGCTGCGCCCGGGCGGCACCTTCGTCTACACCGTCCGCCACACCGGCGACGCCCACTACGGCGCCGGCACCGGCCACGGGGACGACATCTGGGAACACGGCGGCTTCGCCGTCCACTTCTTCCCCCGCGGGCTGGTGGACCGGCTCGCCGAGGGCTGGCACCTCGCCGACGTCCATCCCTTCGAGGAGGGCGAACTGCCCCGCCGCCTCTGGCGCATCACCCAGGAGACCCCGCGATGACCGCCCCCGACCGGACCGCCCCGGACACCGCCCCCGACCTCACCGTCGACGGCACCGGACTGCTCTGCGTCCAGCTCCTGCTCCGGCTGCGCGCCCGGATCGCCCACCTCCCGGCCGGCGCCGTGGTCCACATCCACACCACCGACCCCGCCGCCCCGCTGGACCTGCCCGCCTGGTGCCACCTGACCGGCCACGCCTACCTCGGCCCGGTCCCGTACCCGGCCGACGACCGCGAGGTGTACGCGCTGCGCCTCACCTCCTCCCCGGTCCCGACCCGCCCCGACCGCCCCTGGCACCCTACCGCGGACTGACCCGAAAATCCCCGCGTGGCGAGCCGCCCGAGGACCGGTCACGCCCGGCTCCGACAATCCGCCCGATGTGCCACGATGAGGTGCGGGGGCAGAACGGCCGCGCACCACAGGGAGGTTGACCACCATGGACCCGATCCTCAGCTGCCGCTGGCGCGACCAGGACGGCGAGTGGGCACTGACCGTCAGTCACAACGGCAACAGCTGGGAGCTGTACGCCGCCGCACCGCTCTGGTCCGAGTCGCTCCCCTTCGCCGATCCGGACGACGTCCGCCGACTCGCCCAGACCCTCCTCGACCTGCCCGCCGAACCCGAACCCTACGAGTTCGAATGGCAGCTCTCCCGAACGGAGTTCGAGCGCACCGACAAGGAGCGGATCCACTTCGCGACCTTCGCCGTCGGCCTCGACCCGACCGACGGCCACCGCCCGTACCTCGCCTACCAGTCCTACTACCACCGGGGCCAGGCCACCGGACTCGGCCTGGAAGTGGTCTGCGAGGATCCGCCGGTCGACCACCTCCGCGCCCAGGCCCACGCCTTCCTCACCAACTGCCCGGGCCCGCTCCAGCCGTAGGGCCCGGCCCGCTACGAGCGCACGGCCCGCACCGCCCAGTCCAGCGCCGGTGCCGAACTCTCCAGCGCCGCCCATCCGTTGACCACCGCGAGCAGCGTCAGGTAGCGCTCCCGCCGTGGATCCGCCATGGCCCGCAGCCGCTCCAGCAGCCGGGCGCGCACCGGACCGTCCGCCCCGGCGACGCCCGGCAGCCCGGCGTACCGCTCCAGCAGCCCGGCGACCACCCCGGCCGCCTCCGCCGACTCCGGCGCCACCCCCGCCGCGACCGCCCGTCCGGCCGACTCCCGCACCAGCACGGCCAGTCCGGGCCGGGGCAGGCCGCCCGCACCAAACTCCGCCGCCTCGTCCGCCGCCAGGCCGCGCAGCAGCTCCCGGAACCCGGCGTCCCCGGCCAGCCGCGCCAACTCCACCCACGCCTCCACCTGTTCGGCCGAGGCATCCTCCGGCAGCTCCGGCGTCAGCGACCGGGCCACCCCTTCGAAACGACCGTCCGGGCCGAACACCTCGGTCAGGAACTCCCCGACCAGGCGCCGTCGTTCCTCCCCCGTCAACCGGGCCAACTGGTGCACGAGCGTCAACTCCTCCGTGGTGGACCCGTGCCCGGCCACCGCCCCCAGTACCGCCCGCCGCAGCCGCAGCACCCGGATCTGGACGTCCAGCGCCTCGGCGTGCGCCGCCGCGACGTCGGACAGCGCGAGCTCGCGCGCCAGCACCTGCCGGATCACCGGCAGTCCGAGCCCGAGCTCGCGCAGGGTGCGCACCAGCTCCAGGCGGGCGACGGCGTCCGCGCCGTACCGCCGATGGCCGGCCGGGTTGCGGTCGGCCGGCGACACGATCCCCTGGTCCGAGTAGAACCGGACGGTCTTCACCGTCAGCCCGGTCCGCCGGGCCAGGTCACCGATCAGGTAGTGCGCGTCGCCGTTCATGGCCACCACCCTGGCCCCTCCCCCTGGGGGAGATGCAAGCCCCCGCGACCGCCCCTCAGGCCGTCCGCCGCAGCAGCGCCAGGTACATCGCGTCCGTCCCGTGCAGGTGCGGCCACAGCTGGACGTCCGGCCCGTCCCCGAGCGCCGGGACGCCGGGCAGCAGCGGCCGCGCGTCGATCCACTCGACCCGGCCGCCCTCGCCGCGCAGCACGTCGTCCACCACGGCGCGGGTCTCCGCCAGGTGCGGCGAGCAGGTCGCGTAGCCGACCACCCCACCGATCCGGGTGGCCTCGATCGCGGAGCGCAGCAGGTCCCGCTGCAGCGGCCCGAAGGCCGCGACATCGGCCGGCCGGCGCCGCCAGCGCGCCTCGGGACGGCGGCGCAGCGCGCCCAGGCCGGAGCACGGCACGTCCACCAGCACCCGGTCGAAGCCGCCGGAGCGCCAGGCCGGGCGCGTCCCGTCCGCCGCGATCACCGTGTACGGGCCGGGGTTGCCCTCCAGCGCCCGTGCCACCAGCCGGGCCCGGTGCGGCTGCTTCTCGCTCGCGACCAGGGCCGCGCCCCGCTCGGCGGCCAGCGCGCCGAGCAGCGCGGCCTTGCCGCCCGGTCCGGCGCAGCCGTCCAGCCAGAGCCGGTCCGGGCCCTCCACCGGTGCCGAGGCCAGCGCAAGCGCCACCAGCTGGCTGCCCTCGTCCTGCACGCCGGCCCGGTTCTCCCGGACGGCGGTCAGCGCGCCCGGGTCGCCGCCCTCGGCGAGCCGCAGCGCGAACGGGGACCAGCGGCCCGGCTCGGCCTCGGGCAGCGCGTCGGCCAGCTCGCCGACGGTGGCCCGGCCGGGCCGGGCGACCAGGGTGACCTCGGGCCGCTCGTTGTCGGCCCGCAGCAGTTCCTCGACGGCGGCGCGCCCGGAGGCGTCCGGCTGCCAGCGGCCGAGCGAGTCCCAGAGCGCGGAGACGACCCAGCGCGGGTGCGAGTGCACGACGGCGAGGTGGTCCTCGGCGTCCTGGTCGTACGGCGGGGCGACCTGCTCGATCCAGGTGTCCAGGTCGTGGGCGCTGATCCGGCGCAGCACGGCGTTGACGAACTTGGCCTTGCCGTCACCGAGCACCACCCGGGCCAGCTCGACGGTCGCCGAGACGGCCGCGTGGCTGGGGATGCGGGTGGTGAGCAGCTGGTGGGCACCGAGCGAGAGCACGTCCAGCACCGGCGGGTCGACCTTGCTCAGCGGCCGGTCGATGCAGGCCGCGATGACCGCGTCGTAGGTGCCCTGCAGGCGCAGGGTGCCGTAGACGAGCTCGGTGGCGAGGGCGGCGTCGCGCCGGTCCATGCCCTTCTGCTCGGCCTCGCGGAGCAGGGAGGGCAGGATCAGGTTGGCGTACGCGTCGCGCTCGTCGACGGCGCGCAGCGCGCGGAACGCGACGATCCGGGCCGGGTCCTTCTTCGGTCGGCGGTGCGGGCGGGGGGCGCGCTTGGCGCTGGGGGTGGTCACAGGTGCCTCAAGGTGCTGCGGTGGTTATCAGAAGATCTCAAACGAACAGTAACGCCAAACCCGACGGAGTAGCGCCGAACCCGACGGTCAGCCCTCGGAGCCGCCGGCCGGGACGCCGAGCCGCTCCCCCGCCTCCAGCCGCGCCCCGCGCGCCCAGTCGGCCGCCCGCATCTCCTTCTTCCCCTGCGGACGCACCTCCCCGAGCTCCAGGTCGTGGCTCCCGGTGCCGACCCGCACGCTGTTCTTGCCGACCATCGCGAGCTCGCCCGGCGCCAGTTCGGCCGACTCCGGCAGCAGCCTGACCGGCCCGGTGACCTTCAGCCGCTCACCCCGGAACTCCGTCCACGCCCCCGGCGCGGGCGCGCAGCCGCGCACCACCCGGTCGATCCGCAGCGCGGGGTGGTTCCAGTCGATCCGCGCGTCCTCGACGGTGATCTTCGGCGCGAGCGTGACGCCCTCGGCCGGCTGCGGCACGGCGTGCAGCGAGCCGTCCTCGATGCCGTCCATGGTGGCCACGAGCAGCCGCGCGCCGGAGACCGAAAGCCGGGTGAGCAGTTCGCCGCTGGTGTCGCTCGGGCGGATCTCCTCGGTGATCACGCCGTAGACCGGGCCGGAGTCGAGGCCCTGTTCGATCAGGAAGGTGGAGGCGCCGGTGACCTCGTCGCCGGCCAGCACCGAGTGCTGCACCGGGGCCGCGCCACGCCAGGCGGGCAGCAGAGAGAAGTGCAGGTTGACCCAGCCGTGCTTGGGGATCTCCAGGGCGCCGGGCCGCAGCAGCGCGCCGTAGGCGACCACCGGGCAGCAGTCGGGGGCGAGTTCGGTGAGCCGGGCGACGAACTCCGGGTCGCTGGGCTTCGCCGGCTTGAGGACCTCGATCCCGGCCTCCTCGGCGCGCTGGGCGACGGGGCTGGCGACCAGCTTGCGGCCGCGTCCGGCCGGGGCGTCGGGGCGGGTGACCACCGCGACGACCTCGTGCCGGTCGGAGGCGAGCAGCGCCTCCAGGGCGGGGACGGCGACCTCGGGGGTGCCGGCGAACACGAGACGCATCGAGTGCCTTTCTGTAAAAGGAAGTTCAGGAAGCCAACGAGATCAGCGGGCAGTGCCGAAGGTGCTGTGCGGCGAGACCTTGACGACCGGCGCCGGCCCGCACCAGTCCGTCTCCCGGATCGCCTTCAGCGCGGCCTTGCGCTGCTCCCGGTCGAGCCGGTCGATGAAGATGATGCCGTCCAGGTGGTCGGTCTCGTGCTGGATGCACCGGGCGAGCAACTGGGTGCCCTCCAGCGTGACCGGGTCGCCGTACATGTTGTAGCCCTTGGCCACCACGCCGTACGCCCGCTTGGTGTCGTAGCGCAGACCGGGCAGCGAGAGGCAGCCCTCGGGGCCGTCCTGCTCCTCCTCGCTCAGCGAGAGGTCCGGGTTGATCAGGTGCCCGGTGACGCCGTCCACGTGGTACGTGAACACCCGTAGCGAGACGCCGAGTTGGGGCGCGGCGAGGCCGGCGCCGGGGGCCTCCAGCATGGTGTCGGTGAGATCGCGGACCAGGTTGCGCAGTTCCTTGTCGAACGTGGTCACCGGCTGGGCGGTGGCCCGCAGGACGGGGTCTCCGAAGAGACGGATCGGCTGGATCGCCACGGGGTACGGGCTCCTGTCCGTAAGGGCACGGGCTACGGGCAACGACTGGTTCACCGCAAGTCTATGCAACCCTCCCGGGGGACCTGTCGGGCCGTCCTGGGACAGCCGCACCGGTATCTGACACATCCCGAGTCTGCCGAGCCGCGTTACCCCGGCCCCCGCTTCGGCGTTGGTCAAGAGAGATTGACCGGGGCCGGGCGCACGGGACACCGCGCCCCGGCCGAGCTGAACCGTACGGAAGGTGGCACGTAGGCCATGGCCGAGCAGATCAACCACGACGCCCGAGCGCGGGCGAGCCTGCACCTGCTGGTACGGGACATCGAGCGGGTGAGGCGCCAGGTCGACGCGCTGCGGACGCTCACCGCCCAGCTGGGCAACGTCTACCGGCCGCGCCGCCCCAGCACCTCGGCCGGCTTCGTGGTGTACGGACGCGCGCCCGCGCCGACCGTGCGCCTGGCCCAGGAGCTGCGGGAGAGCGTGGAGACCCTGGTCGCGGCGGCGGTCGAGTTCGACCGGGCGCTGGGCTTCTCCTGGGACTCGGTGGGCTCCGCCCTCGGGGTCACCAAGCAGGCCGTGCACCGCCGCTACGGCATGCGCCGCCCGACCAGTGAGCTCCTCGCCGCCAGCGGCGCCGTCCCGGGCCCGAGCCGCCCGGACCGCTCCGAGGACCTGCCCGCCCCCGCCGAGCGCGGCGGCCTGGCCGCCATCGTCCCCGCCGCCCGCCAGGGCGGCCTGGACCGCACCGCCCTGGACCGCGCCCCGATCGAGCGCACCCCCGTGGACCGCACACCCATCGAGCGCATCCCCGTGGACCGCACACCCATCGAGCGCACCCCCGTCGACCGCGGCAGCAGCATCGACCGCGGCAGCGGCATCGACCGCCCGCAGGCCGACCGCACCGGCATCCCCCTGCGCGGCTGACCGGCCCCGCACCACCGGGCCACCCGGGGCGGGGTGGCCCACTCACCCCGCCCCACGCCTACCCGATGTCCGTCGGATCCACCCGCACCCGCACCGGCTCCGCCGTCCGCAGCGCGATCCGGGCGATCTGCGCCGCCTTGAGCGCCGCCGCCAGCGCGGCCCCCTGCCCGGGCGCCACCCGCAGCAGCGCGCGCTCCTGCTCCTCCCCCCGCAGAGCGGGCACCGGCACCGGCCCGAGCACATCCGCCCCCTCCGGCAGCCGGATCAGGTTCAACAGGTCGGCGACCGCCGCCGGGCTGCCGCTCACCGAGGCCATCCGCGACACCGGCGGGAAGTGCAGCTGCGCCCGCTCGTCCCGCTCCAGCCCGGCGTGCCCCAACGGGTCCCAGCGCACCAGCGCCTGCACCGGACGGGCCGACGGCTCGGCGACCACCACCACCGTCCCGCCCTCCGTCGAGGGCCGGGCCAGTGCGGCCGCCGCCAGCCAGAGCCGCAGCGTCTCCTCCCCGGCCCGCAGGTCCGGTCGGCTCAGCAGCGCCCAGCCGTCCAGCAGCAGCACGGCCCCGTACCCGGAACCGCCCTCGACCACCGGCTCGGCGCCCGGCGTGGAGATCACCAGCGAGGGCTCGTCCGGCACGGTGGCCAGCACCGCCTCCCGCCCCGAGGTCCGCACCGGGATCCGCGGGAACGCCTTGCCCAGCTCCTCCGCCGTACGGCGGGCGCCGACCACCTGCGCGCGCAGCCGGAAGGAGCCGCACTCCGGACAGTGCCAGTCGCCCTCCGCCTCCCCGCACCAACCGCACTGCAAGGAGGCGTCCGCCGCGGGCGCCTCCAGCGGCCCCTCGCAGCGCCGACAGCGGGCGGGGGTGCGGCAGCGTCCGCAGGCCAGCCGGGGCACGTAGCCGCGCCGGGGCACCTGGATGAGCACCGGATGCCCGGCCGCGAGCGACTCCCGGGCGGCCTCCCAGGCCACCGAGGGCAGCCGGGCGGCCTGTGCGGCGGCGTCCCGGTGCTGGTCCTGGTCGGTGACGGTACGCACTCTCGGCGCGACCTGCCGCACCGTCTCCCGGTCCGCGACCAGCGGGCGCGCCCAGCCGGTGCTGACCAGCTGCGCGCCCTCCACGGTCACCGTGTGCCCGCCGAGCAGCACCGCCGCGCCCTCCTCGGCCGCGCGCAGCAGCGCGACCTCGCGGACGTGCGGATGCGGGGCGCGCGGATCGCTGTGGCTGCCGTCGCCGTCGGACCAGACCACCACCAGCCCGAGGTCGCGCACCGGCGCGAACATGGTGGCCCGGGTGCCGATCGCGGCGTGCACCGAGCCGCGGCTGACCGCGAGCCAGCGCCGGTAGCGCTCGCGCGGGCCGAGCTCGGCCTCCAGCGCCATGTGCATCCCGGGCCCGAGCAGCTCGGTGAGCGCCTGGTCCATCCGGGCCACCGACCGCCGGTCCGGCAGCACCACCAGCGCGCCGCGCCCGCTCGCCAGGGTCGCCGCCACCGCCCGGGCGATCTCGTACGGCCAGCCGGGCCCCGGCAGCGCCGCCCACACCGCGCGCGGCGAACCGCCGCCGGCCAGCGAGGACAGGAAGTCGGGGCCGGCCGGGTAGCGCTGCCAGCCGCCCGGCGCCGGGGGCTGGGGGCGCGCCAGCGGCGGCGGCGAGGGTTCGGCCTCGGCCTTGGCGTGTCGGGGCGGCACGGCCAGTTGCAGCACGTCGGCCAGCGTCCCGGCGTAGCGGTCGGCGACGGTGCGGCACAACCGCAGCAGCTGCGGCGAGAGCACCGGCTCGGGCGAGAGCACCTGGGCGAGCGGCGCGAGCGGACCGGCGAAGTCGCTCTTCTCCAGCCGGGCGACGATGAACCCGTCGTGCAGCTCCCCGCCCTCGCGCTGGCCCTTGACCACCCGAGCCCCGAAGCGCACCCGCACCCGGACGCCCGGCTGGGCCTCCTCGGCCATGGTGGCCGGGACCTCGTAGTCGAAAAGCTTGTCGATGGTGAGCACGCCCTTGTCCACCACGACCCGGGCCACCGGCAGGTGCTCGGCCCGCTTGGCACCCTTCCACGTCCGGGGTTTGGCCCGCTTGACCGTCTCCCGGATGAACGCCAGCTGCTCCGGCTCGGCGGCCCCGTTCTCCCCTGTGCTGCTCATCGCTCCCAAGTACTACCAGGTCACACCGACACGACGCACAAAGCGGCGCCCACCCCGCACCGGGGTGAGCGCCGCTTCGAGGGACAGGTCAGTCCTGGACGGCAGCCTTCAGCTGGTCCACCCGGTCGGTGCGCTCCCAGGTGAAGTCCGGCAGCTCGCGGCCGAAGTGGCCGTAGGCGGCGGTCTGGGCGTAGATCGGGCGCAGCAGGTCCAGGTCGCGGATGATCGCGGCCGGACGCAGGTCGAAGACCTCGGAGACGGCCTTCTGGATGTTCAGCACCGGCACGGTCTCGGTGCCGAAGGTCTCGACGAACAGGCCGACCGGCTCGGCCTTGCCGATCGCGTACGCGACCTGCACCTCGGCGCGGCGGGCGAGACCCGCGGCGACGATGTTCTTGGCGACCCAGCGCATCGCGTAGGCGGCCGAGCGGTCCACCTTGGACGGGTCCTTGCCGGAGAAGGCGCCGCCGCCGTGGCGGGCCATGCCGCCGTAGGTGTCGATGATGATCTTGCGGCCGGTCAGGCCGGCGTCGCCCATCGGGCCGCCGATCTCGAAGCGGCCGGTCGGGTTGACCAGCAGCCGGTAGCCGTCGGTGACCAGCTTGATGCCCTGGTCGGCCAGCGCCTTCAGCTCCGGCTCCACGACGAACTCGCGGATGTCCGGGGTGAGCAGCGACTCCAGGTCGATGTCACTGGCGTGCTGGGTCGAGACGACCACGGTGTCGAGGCGGACGGCCTTGTCGCCGTCGTACTCGATGGTGACCTGGGTCTTGCCGTCGGGGCGCAGGTACGGGATGGTCCCGTTCTTGCGGACTTCGGTCAGACGGCGGGAGAGCCGGTGCGCCAGGGTGATCGGCAGCGGCATCAGCTCGGGCGTCTCGTCGGACGCGTAGCCGAACATCAGGCCCTGGTCGCCGGCACCCTGCTTGTCCAGGTCGTCGGCCTCGTCCCCCTGGGCGGACCCCTCGACCCGGGCCTCGTACGCGGTGTCGACGCCCTGCGCGATGTCGGGCGACTGCGCGCCGATGGACACCGAGACGCCGCAGGAGGCGCCGTCGAAGCCCTTCTTGGAGCTGTCGTAGCCGATCTCCAGGATCTTGTCCCGGACGAGCTGGGCGATCGGCGCGTACGCCTTGGTCGTCACCTCACCGGCCACGTGCACCTGGCCGGTGGTGATGAGCGTCTCCACGGCGACCCGGGACGTCGGGTCCTCCCGGAGGAGAGCGTCAAGGATCGTGTCGCTGATCTGGTCAGCGATCTTGTCGGGGTGTCCCTCGGTCACGGACTCCGAGGTGAACAGGCGGCGAGACACAGCGCTCCCTGGGGTTGCAGCGGCTGCTGACTGAAGGCCCCCGGCGAACCGGGGACATCCGGAAAGACTTGATTCCTGGAGTGTAACGGTCTGGTTCCGCCGAACGTGACCCAGTTCCACAAATCAAGACCGCATCTGAACGCTACTCGATCAGATGCCAACCGATCCGAGACGCTCCGCAACCAGGTCCCAGACCACGTCCGCCAAGGCCTCCTTCGGGCCCACCGGGATCGGCGTCTCACTGCCGTCCGAGCCCAGTACGACGGCCTCGTTGACGTCCGTCCCGAAAGCCTTGCCGTTGCCCACCTCGTTGACGACCAGCAGGTCACAGCCCTTGCGGGCGAGCTTGGCGCGGCCGTTGGCGAGCACGTCGTCGGTCTCCGCCGCGAAACCCACGACCAGTTGGCCCGGACGGGGGCGGTGGGCCGACAGCTCGGCCAGGACGTCCGGGTTGCGGACGAGGGCGACCGGCGCCGGTTCGACCCCCTCGACCTTCTTGATCTTGCCGGTGGCGTACTCGGCGGGCCGGAAGTCCGCCACGGCCGCGGCCATCACCACGGCGTCCGCGTCCTCGGCCGCCTTCAGCGCCGCCTCGCGCAGCTCCAGGGCCGTCCCGACGTGCACCACGTCCACCCCAGCCGGGTCGGGCAGCTCGGCGTTGGCCGAGACCAAAGTCACCCGGGCGCCGCGCGCCGCGGCGGTGACGGCGAGCGCGTAGCCCTGCTTGCCGGAGGAGCGGTTGCCCAGGTAGCGCACCGGGTCCAGCGGCTCCCGGGTGCCGCCGGCCGAGACCACCACGTGCCGACCGGCCAGGTCGGTCGGCACCGCCCCGCCGCGGCGCAGCACGGCCCGGCAGGCGTCGAAGATCGCGGACGGCTCGGGCAGCCGGCCCTTGCCGGTGTCCTTGCCGGTCAGCCGCCCGACGGCCGGCTCCAGCACGATCACGCCCCGGCGGCGCAGGGTGGCGACGTTGTCCCGGGTGGCGGGGTGCTCCCACATCTCGGTGTGCATGGCGGGCGCCAGCACGACCGGACAGCGGGCGGTGAGCAGGGTGTTGGTCAGCAGGTCGTCGGCGAGCCCGTGGGCGGCCTTGGCGATCAGGTCGGCGGTGGCGGGGGCGACCACCACCAGGTCGGCCTGCTGCCCGATCCGCACGTGCGGCACCTCGTGCACGCGCTCCCAGGTCTCGGTGGCGGCCGGGCGGCCGGACAGCGCGGCCCAGGTGGCCTCGCCGACGAAGTGCAGCGCCGCGGCGGTCGGCACCACGGTGACCTGGTGGCCGGACTCGGCGAACCGGCGCAGCAGCTCGCAGGCCTTGTAGGCGGCGATCCCGCCGCTGACGCCGAGGACGACGCGAGGAGCGTCCGCGTCCGCGTTCGCACTCATGTACCGACGACCTTTCTCAGGATCTGGAATCCGCCCACCCTACGACCCCTCAGCTGCCACCCGCACGGTGCCCCACCCCACAGCGCCCAGCCCCCACCCCCCGGCGGAGACGCCGGAGGGCCCGGCGGAAACGATTCCGCCGGGCCCTCCGGGAAAGGGACGGGACTGCCTCAGGCAGCCTCGATCGCCTCGGCGGTCAGCATGCCCGCGTTGATCTCGCGCAGCGCGATCGACAGCGGCTTCTCGTGCACGTGGGTGTCGACCAGCGGGCCGACGTACTCCAGCAGGCCCTCGCCGAGCTGGGAGTAGTACGCGTTGATCTGGCGCGCGCGCTTGGCGGCGTAGATCACGAGGCTGTACTTCGAGTCGGTGGCCTCAAGCAGCTCGTCGATCGGCGGGTTGATGATGCCCTCGGGCGCGGTCATGGAAGAGGACACGCTAAAACCTTCCGAAAGGGTGGAAAAGACAGACAGGTCAGGCTACACCGAGCAAGGCTAGCAGTTCGGCCGCTACCTGCTCGACGGAGGTGTTGACAAGAGTCGTGTCGAACTCGGGCTCGGCCGCGAGCTCGACCTTGGCCGCCTCCAGTCGCTTCTCGATCACGTCCTGCGGCTCGGTGCCCCGGCCGGTCAGCCGGCGGACCAGCTCGTCCCAGCTCGGCGGGGCCAGGAAGACCAGCTGGGCCTCCGGCATCGACTCGCGCACCTGACGGGCACCCTGCAGATCGATCTCCAGCAGGACGGGCTCGCCGCGCTCCAGCTTCTCCAGCACCGCCGCGCGCGGGGTGCCGTAGCGGTTCCCGGCGAACTCGGCCCACTCCAGCAGCTCACCGTTGGCGATCAGCTTGTCGAACTCGTCGTTGTCGACGAAGTGGTACTGGACCCCGTTCTTCTCGCCCGGCCTCGGGTGGCGGGTCGTCGCCGACACCGAGAGCCAGACCTCGGGGTGCATCTTCCTCATATGAGCGACGACCGTGCTCTTGCCGACCCCCGAAGGGCCGGAGAGCACGGTCAGCCGCGGACGCTCACTCATGCACCGATTATCCCGGATCGCGGACGATCCCGGGACCACGGGGGCACGGTCAGGCGGCGCCACCGCCGAACTCCCGCTCCAGGGAGGCGATCTGGTTCGTGCCGAGGCCGCGGACTCGCCGGCTCTCGCTGATGCCGAGGCGCTCCATGATCTGCTTGGCACGGACCTTGCCGACGCCCGGAAGGGACTCGAGCAGGGCCGACACCTTCATCTTGCCGATGACGTCGTTGTCGTTCTTGCCGGCCTTGATCACCTCGTGCAGGGAGGCGCCGGAGTGCTTGAGCCGGTTCTTGACCTCGGCGCGCTCCCGGCGAGCCTCGGCGGCCTTGGCGAGCGCGGCGGTGCGCTGTTCAGGGGTAAGGGGCGGAAGAGCCACGCCGTTCACCTCAGGGTGTGGAAGGAAGGGATTGAGCTATGACTGGTTCGGTACCGAGGACACCGTCCGCAATAGGAGCCCAATGGGGAACCACAGGGCCCTGACCTGCGGGAGCTACAGGTTTCGCAACTCGCCGGTGACCTATCGCCGGACACTACCCGCATTGCGGCGCCACGTCAGGAAAAGAACACGAAAAGTCCTGGTCAGCCAAGGCCGACCAGGACTTTCCGGGGCAAAATGACCGCGATTGCGAGACTTTGACGGGGTCGATGTGACGGCGCTCACGTCGACTCCGGTGCCGCCCCGCCGTCCTGCGGACACTGCGGACGGTCACCGTCCGGCTACCCGGCGAACGGCTCCCGTCGCACACCGGCCACCGTCCGCTACTTGACGGCGTCCGCGAACTCGCCCACGAAGCGGTCCGCCGCGCCCCGCAGCGCGGCCACCGAGGGGCCGTGCTTGAGGACGTCCCGGCTGACGCTCGGCACCACGTTGATCACCGAGGCGCCGAACACCCGCGGCAGGTCCGCCATGGTCGCGCCCTGGGCGCCGATCCCGGGGGCCAGCAGCGGGCCGTTGATGGCCAGCTCCACGCCCGCGTCGGCCAGCGTCGCGCCGACCACCGCGCCGAAGGAGCCCAGCGGCGCGGCGCCCGCGTTCTCGGCCGCCAGCTGCCGCAGCACCGCGGCCGCGACCGGCTCGCCGTCCGCGCCGACCGCGCGCTGCACCTCGGCGCCCTCCGGGTTGGAGGTGAGCGCCAGCGCGAACACGCCGCAGCCCTGCTCCCGGGCCAGGTCCAGGGCCGGGCGCAGCGAGCCGAAGCCCAGGTACGGGCTGACCGTCACGGCGTCCGAGAACAGCGGGCTGGCGGGCGACAGGAAGGCCTCCGCGTAGGCGGCCATGGTGGAGCCGATGTCGCCGCGCTTGGCGTCCATCAGGACCAGCGCACCGGCCGCCCGGGCCTCCTCGACGCTCTTCTCCAGCACCGCGACGCCCTTGCTGCCGAAGCGCTCGAAGAAGGCGGCCTGCGGCTTGAGCACGGCCACCCGGTCGGCCAGCGCCTCGACCACGGTGCGGCTGAAGGTCTCCAGCCCGGCGAGGTCGTCGCCGAGCCCCCAGGCGGCGAGCAGGGAGGCGTGCGGGTCGATGCCGACGCAGAGCTGGCCGCGGGTGTCGAGGGCCTGGCGCAGCCGGGCGCCGAACGGGGCGAGGGTCATGTCGTCCTTTCCAGACTTTCCAGAACCGATCAGGCCGGAACCGATGAAGGGGGTCACGAGCTGCGGACGGCGCTGCCGACGGCCGCCGCGAGGTCGCGGAAGCCGGCCGCGCGGATCCGGGCGGAGAGGCCCTTGTGGATCCTGCGGCACCAGAACGGGCCCTCGTAGATGAAGGCGCTGTAGCCCTGGACCAGGTCGGCGCCGTGGACGATCCGCTGCCAGGCGTCCTCGGCGGTCTCCACGCCGCCCACCGAGACCAGTGTCAGCCGGCCCTCGGTGCGGGCGCGCAGCCGCTGCAGGACCTCCAGGGCGCGGGCCTTGAGCGGGGCGCCGGACAGGCCGCCCATGCCGATCTCCGCGACCCGCTGGGCGTCGGCCCGCAGGCCCTCGCGGCCGATCGTGGTGTTGGTGGCGATGATGCCGTCCAGGCCCAGCTCCAGGGCGAGGTCGGCGACCTCGTCGATGTCCTCGTCGGCCAGGTCGGGGGCGATCTTGACCAGCAGCGGCACGCGGTGCGCGGTGGTGCGGTCGGCGGCCTCGCGGACGGCGGCCAGCAGCGGGCGCAGGTGATCGACGGCCTGCAGGTCGCGCAGCCCGGGGGTGTTCGGCGAGCTGACGTTGACCACCAGGTAGTCGGCGTACTTGGCCAGCCGCTCGGTGGACTTGACGTAGTCGGCGACGGCGTCGGCCTCCTCGACCACCTTGGTCTTGCCGATGTTGACGCCGATCACCGGGGTGGAGCTGGTGTGCGGGCGGGCGGCCAGCCGGGCGGCGACCCGGGCCGAGCCCTGGTTGTTGAAGCCCATCCGGTTGATCAGCGCGCGGTCCTCGACCAGGCGGAACAGCCGGGGCGTCGGGTTGCCGGGCTGGGGCTCGCCGGTGATGGTGCCGATCTCGACGTAGTCGAAGCCGAGCATCGCCAGGCCGTCGATGCCGACGCCGTTCTTGTCGAAGCCGGCCGCGAGCCCGAACGGGCCGGGCAGGTCGAGGCCGAGGGCCCTGGTGTGCAGCGCCCGGTCACGCGGGGCGAGGACCAGCCGCACCAGGGTGCGCAGCCCCGGCACCGAGGAGGCGAGCCGGATCCAGAAGAAGGCGAGGTGGTGCGCCTTCTCGGGGTCCATCCTCTTGAAGACGAGGTCGAACAGGAGCTTGTACAAGGTGGTTCAACTCCGAGGGCAGGTAGCGGAATTCAGGGTGCGGGCGCGGCCCGTCGAAGGAAGGGCGGTGGCGGGCGACGGGCGGGCATGGAAGTGGGGGGCACCAATCCGGCTCCGGTGCCCCCCACTGCGGTGGTGCTACTTGCTGCGGCCGGCGTTGATCAGCTCGGCGTGCTCCTGGAGCGACATCACCCCGACCTCGTCGCGCAGCTGCGCGTCCATGCCCTGGACGGCCGCGCCCATCGCCTGGACGGTGGTCAGGCACGGGACCCCGCGCGAGACGGCCGCGGTGCGGATCTCGTAGCCGTCGAGGCGACCGCCGGTGCCGTACGGCGTGTTGATGATGAGGTCGACCTCGCCGTCGTGGATCAGCTGGACGATGGTCTTCTCGCCGTTCGGGCCCTCGCCCTCGCTGTGCTTGCGCACCAGCGTGGACGGGATGCCGCCGCGCTGGAGCACCTCGGCGGTGCCGGCGGTGGCGAGCACCTCGAAGCCGAGGCCGACCAGCGCCCGGGCCGGGAAGACCAGGTTGCGCTTGTCGCGGTTGGCGACCGAGACGAAGACCTTGCCCTTGGTCGGCAGCGCACCGTACGCGCCGGCCTGCGCCTTGGCGTAGGCGGTGCCGAAGACCTTGTCGATGCCCATGACCTCACCGGTCGAGCGCATCTCCGGGCCGAGCACGGTGTCCACCCCGCGGCCGTGGATGTCGCGGAAGCGGCTCCACGGCATCACGGCCTCCTTGACCGAGATCGGGCAGTCGGCGGGCAGCGTGCCGCCGTCGCCCTCGGCCGGGAGCATGCCCTCGGCGCGCAGCTCGGCGATGGTGGCGCCGAGCGAGATCCGGGCGGCGGCCTTGGCCAGCGGCACCGCGGTCGCCTTGGAGGTGAACGGGACGGTACGGGAGGCGCGCGGGTTGGCCTCCAGCACGTAGAGGATGTCCCCGGCCAGCGCGAACTGGATGTTGATCAGGCCGCGGACGCCGACACCGCGCGCGATGGCCTCGGTGGAGGTGCGCAGGCGCTTGATGTCGTAGCCGCCGAGGGTGATCGGGGGCAGCGCGCAGGCGGAGTCGCCGGAGTGGATGCCGGCCTCCTCGATGTGCTCCATGACGCCGCCGAGGTAGAGCTCGGTGCCGTCGTAGAGCGCGTCGACGTCGATCTCCACCGCGTCGTCCAGGAAGCGGTCGATCAGCACCGGGTGCTCGGAGATCAGACCGGCGTGCCGCTCCAGGTAGGAGGCGAGCGAGGCCTCGTCGTAGACGATCTCCATGCCGCGGCCGCCGAGCACGTAGGACGGGCGGGCCAGGACGGGGTAGCCGATCTCGTCCGCGATCGCCTTGGCCTCCGCGAAGGAGAACGCGGTGCCGTGCTTGGGGGCGGGCAGACCGGCGTCGCGCAGCACGCGGCCGAAGGCGCCGCGCTCCTCGGCGAGGTCGATCGCCTCGGGCTGGGTGCCGACGATCGGCACGCCGTTGTCCTTGAGCGCCTGGGCCAGGCCGAGCGGGGTCTGGCCGCCGAGCTGGACGATCACACCGGCCAGCGGGCCGGCCTGCTGCTCGGCGTGGACGATCTCCAGCACGTCCTCCAGGGTGAGCGGCTCGAAGTAGAGCCGGTCGGAGGTGTCGTAGTCGGTGGAGACGGTCTCCGGGTTGCAGTTGACCATCACGGTCTCGTACCCGGCGTCGGCCAGCGCGAAGGAGGCGTGGACGCAGGAGTAGTCGAACTCGATGCCCTGGCCGATGCGGTTCGGGCCGGAGCCGAGGATGATCACGGCGGGCTTGGTGCGCGGGGCGACCTCGTTCTCCTCGTCGTAGGACGAGTAGAAGTACGGGGTCTTGGCGGCGAACTCGGCGGCGCAGGTGTCGACGGTCTTGAACACCGGGCGGATGCCGAGCGCGTGGCGCACCTCGCGGACCACGTCGGGGCGCAGGCCGCGGATCTCGCCGATCTGCTGGTCGGAGAAGCCGTGCCGCTTGGCGTGGCGCAGCAGCTCGGGGGTGAGCTCGGCGGCCTCGGCCAGCTCGCCGGCGATCTCGTCGAGCAGGAAGAGCTGGTCGACGAACCAGGGGTCGATCTTGGTGGACTCGAACACCTCCTCCGGAGTGGCACCGGCCCGGATGGCGTCCATCACGGTGTTGATCCGGCCGTCGGTCGGCACGGCGGCCTTGACCAGCAGCTCCGCCTTGTCGCCGACCGGGGTCGTCCAGCTGAACTGGGAGCCCTTCTTCTCCAGCGAGCGCAGCGCCTTCTGCAGCGCCTCGGGGAAGTTGCGGCCGAGGGCCATGCCCTCGCCGACGGACTTCATGGTGGTGGTCAGCGTCGCGTCGGCGCTCGGGAACTTCTCGAACGCGAACCGCGGCACCTTGACCACGACGTAGTCGAGGGTCGGCTCGAAGGAGGCCGGGGTCTCCTCGGTGATGTCGTTGGGGATCTCGTCCAGGGTGTAGCCGACGGCCAGCTTGGCTGCGATCTTGGCGATCGGGAAGCCGGTGGCCTTGGAGGCGAGCGCCGAGGAGCGGGAGACGCGCGGGTTCATCTCGATGACGATGACCCGGCCGTCGACGGGGTTGACGGCGAACTGGATGTTGCAGCCGCCGGTGTCGACGCCGACCTCGCGGATGACGGCGATGCCGACGTCGCGCAGGATCTGGTACTCGCGGTCGGTGAGGGTCATCGCCGGGGCGACGGTGATCGAGTCACCGGTGTGCACGCCCATCGGGTCGAAGTTCTCGATGGAGCAGACGACCACGACGTTGTCGTTCCGGTCGCGCATCAGCTCCAGCTCGTACTCCTTCCAGCCGAGGATGGACTCCTCCAGGAGCACCTCGGTGGTCGGCGAGAGGGCCAGGCCCTGGCCGGCGATGCGGCGCAGGTCCTCCTCGTTGTGGGCGAAGCCGGAGCCGGCGCCGCCCATGGTGAAGGAGGGGCGCACTACGACCGGGTAGCCGCCGAGCGTGTCGACGCCGGCCAGCACCTCGTCCATGGTGTGGCAGATGACCGAGCGGGCGGACTCACCGTGGCCGATCTTGGCGTTGACGGCCTCGACGACGGCCTTGAACAGGTCGCGGTCCTCGCCCTTGTTGATCGCCTCGACGTCGGCGCCGATCAGCTCGACGCCGTACTTCTCCAGCGTGCCCGCCTTGTGCAGCGAGATCGCGGTGTTCAGCGCGGTCTGGCCGCCCAGGGTCGGCAGCAGCGCGTCGGGGCGCTCCTTGGCGATGATCTTCTCGACGAACTCCGGGGTGATCGGCTCGACGTAGGTGGCGTCGGCGATCTCCGGGTCGGTCATGATCGTGGCCGGGTTGGAGTTGACCAGCACGACCCGCAGGCCCTCGGCCTTGAGAACGCGGCAGGCCTGCGTGCCCGAGTAGTCGAACTCGGCGGCCTGGCCGATGACGATCGGGCCGGAGCCGATCACCAGGACGGACTTGATGTCAGTGCGCTTAGGCACGCTGGCCCTCCATGAGCTTCACGAAGCGGTCGAACAGGTAGGCGGCGTCGTGCGGGCCGGCGGCCGCTTCGGGGTGGTACTGCACGCTGAAGGCGGGCACGTCGAGCGCCTGCAGGCCCTCGACCACGTCGTCGTTGAGGCAGACGTGGGAGACCTCGACCCGCCCGTAGGGGGTGTCGCTCACCTTGTCCAGCGGCGCGTTCACGGCGAAGCCGTGGTTGTGGGCGGTCACCTCGACCTTGCCGGTGGTGCGGTCCTGCACCGGCTGGTTGATCCCGCGGTGGCCGTACTTGAGCTTGTAGGTGCCGAAGCCCAGGGCGCGGCCGAGGATCTGGTTGCCGAAGCAGATCCCGAAGAACGGGGTCTTGCGCTCCAGCACGCCCTGTGCGACGGCGACCTGGTGGTCGGCGGTGGCCGGGTCGCCCGGGCCGTTGGAGAAGAACACGCCGTCCGGGTTGACGGCGTAGACGTCCTCCAGGGTGGAGTTGGCCGGCAGCACGTGCACCTCGATGCCGCGCTCGGCCATCCGCTGCGGGGTCATCGCCTTGATGCCGAGGTCCAGCGCGGCGACGGTGAACCGCTTCTCACCGATCGCGGGCACGATGTACGGCTCGGTGGTGGCCACCTCGGCGCACAGGTCGGCGCCCTTCATCTCGGGCGACTGCTGCACCCGGGCGAGCAGGGCGGCCTGGTCGGCCAGCGCCTCGCCGGAGAAGATGCCGCAGCGCATCGCGCCGCGCTCGCGCAGGTGGCGGGTCAGCGCGCGTGTGTCGATGCCGCTGATGCCGACGATGCCCTGGCGGACCAGCTCGTCGTCCAGCGAGCGGCGGGAGCGCCAGTTGGACGCCACCCGGGCGGGGTCGCGCACGATGTAGCCGGCGACCCAGATCTGCTGGGACTCGTCGTCCTCGTCGTTCCAGCCGGTGTTGCCGATCTGCGGGGCGGTCATCGCGACCACCTGGCGGTGGTACGACGGGTCGGTCAGGGTCTCCTGGTAGCCGGACATGCCGGTGTTGAAGACCGCCTCGCCGAAGGTCTCGCCGACGGCGCCGTAGGCCTGGCCGCGGAAGGTCCGGCCGTCCTCCAGGACGAGCACGGCCGGGATGCGCTCCCGCCGTTGGCGCTGCGTGGTGGGGGCAGGTGCGGTCATTGCGCGGCCTCTTCCGTCTTCTTCGTCTTCGTACGTGTTGCGAGCTGGGTGATCGCCTCGACCCAGGCGGTGTGCTCATCGGGGTGGTCGGCCCGGAAGCCGGAGTCCAGCTCGGTGCCCTCGTGCGTCCAGGTGACGACGAGCAGCCCGGAGGGGACGACCTTGCCCGCGATCCCGGAGTCCGTCCGGGCGCCCGACAGGAGCTCGGCCGGGATCCAGAAGTCCACGTCGCCGGGGCGCTGCACCAGCAGGCCGTCCTCGCCGAGGGTGAGGTCGGCACGGCTGCGGGTGCCCAGGCCGTGCGCGACGACCCGGTCGAGCCAGTTCCCGGCGGTGGTGGTGCCGTGGTACCGGCCGCTGGTCTCCAGGATGGTCCGGCCGGCGCGAGCAGGCACGGCGGGCAGCGGCGGGATACCGGACTGCAGGGTGCGCCGCCAGTTCCAGCCCTGGCGCATCAGCCAGTAGACCAGGCCGATGATGATCAGCAGTCCGATCGACCAGCCGATGTACCCGGGCCAGTTGGTGACCTTCGCCTGCTCCTTGGCGAGCAGGATCGTCGCGCTGGTCACGCCGGGCCGCCCTGCTCGGCCAGCTCACCGGCCAGCACGGTGGCGCGACCGCGCAGGAAGGTGGCGTGCACCCGTCCGGGCAGGTCCATGCCCTTGTAGGGGGTGTTGCGGCTGCGGGTGGCGAAGCTGTCCGGGTTCACGGCACCACGGTACGCGGGATCGAACAGCACCAGGTTGGCGGGCTCACCAGCCGAGATCGGCCGGCCGTGCCCGGTGAGACGGCCGATCCGGGCCGGGCGGTGCGACATCCGGTCCGCGACGCCCTCCCAGTTCAGCAGGCCGGTGTCGACCATGGTCTGCTGGACGACCGACAGCGCGGTCTCCAGGCCGACCATGCCCATCGCGGCCACGGCCCACTCGCAGTCCTTGTCCTCGGCCGGGTGCGGCGCGTGGTCGGTGGCGACGGCGTCGATGGTGCCGTCGGCGAGCGCCTCGCGCAGCGCCTGGACGTCCTCGGCGGTGCGCAGCGGCGGGTTCACCTTGTACACCGGGTCGTAGGAGCGGACCAGCTCGTCGGTGAGCAGCAGGTGGTGCGGGGTGACCTCGGCGGTGACGTCCCAGCCCTTGGCCTTGGCCCAGCGGACGATCTCGACCGAGCCGGCCGTGGAGAGGTGGCAGACGTGCAGCCGGGAGCCGACGTGCGCGGCGAGCAGCACGTCGCGGGCGATGATCGACTCCTCGGCGACGGCCGGCCAGCCGCCGAGCCCGAGCTCGCCGGAGACCTGGCCCTCGTTCATCTGGGCGCCCTCGGTCAGCCGCGGCTCCTGGGCGTGCTGGGCGACGACGCCGTCGAAGGCCTTGACGTACTCCAGGGCGCGGCGCATCAGCACCGCGTCGTCCACGCACTTGCCGTCGTCCGAGAAGACCCGGACGGAGGCGGCGGACTCGTGCATCGCGCCGAGCTCGGCGAGCTTCTTGCCTTCCAGGCCGACGGTGACGGCGCCGACCGGCTGGACGTCGCAGTAGCCGGCCTCCTGGCCGAGCCGCCAGACCTGCTCGACCACGCCGGCGCTGTCGGCCACCGGGGTGGTGTTGGCCATCGCGTGCACGGCGGTGAAGCCGCCCATCGCGGCGGCCTGGGTGCCGGTGAGCACGGTCTCGGCGTCCTCGCGGCCGGGCTCGCGCAGGTGGGTGTGCAGGTCGACCAGGCCGGGCAGGACGATCATGCCGGTGGCGTCGATCTCGATGTCCGCCTCGACCGCCAGGCCGGTGCCGATCGCCTTGATGACACCGTCGGCGAGGTGGAGGTCCTGCGGGGCGCCGCCCAGGATCTTGGCGTTGCGGATCAGGTAGCTGACCTTGTTGTCGGTTCGCTCGCTGCGCTCGTTCACTGGGCGGTCTCCACGGAGTCGGTGCGGGGGGCGGCGGCGTCGGCCAGGGTGACGCCGCCGAGCAGCAGGTAGAGGACGGCCATCCGGACGGAGACGCCGTTGGCGACCTGCTCGACCACGGTGCAGCGCGGCGAGTCGGCGACCTCGGCGGTAATCTCCATGCCGCGGACCATCGGGCCGGGGTGCATCACGATGGCGTGCTCGGGCAGCTGGGCCATCCGGATGCCGTTCATGCCGTAGCGGCGGCTGTACTCGCGCTCGGTCGGGAAGAACGCGGCGTTCATCCGCTCGCGCTGCACCCGCAGCATCATCAGCGCGTCGGTCTTGGGCAGCACGCTGTCGAGGTCGTAGCTGATCTCGCAGGGCCAGTTCTGGATGCCGATCGGCAGCAGGGTCGGCGGGGCGACGAAGGTGACCTGGGCACCGAGGGTGGTCAGCAGGTGCACGTTGGAGCGGGCGACCCGGCTGTGCAGGACGTCGCCGACGATGGTCACCCGACGCCCGGCGAGGTCCTTGCCCAGCCCGGCGTTGAGGTGGCGGCGCATGGTGAAGGCGTCGAGCAGCGCCTGGGTGGGGTGCTCGTGGGTGCCGTCACCGGCGTTGATCACGCTGCCGTGCAGCCAGTCGGACTGGGCCAGCCGGGCCGGCGCGCCCGAGGCGTGGTGCCGGATGACGACCGCGTCGGCGCCCATCGCCTGCAGGGTCAGCGCGGTGTCCTTGAGGCTCTCGCCCTTGGAGACCGAGGAGCCCTTGGCGGAGAAGTTGATGACGTCGGCGGAGAGCCGCTTCTCGGCGACCTCGAAGGAGGTCTTGGTGCGGGTGGAGTCCTCGAAGAAGAGGTTGACGACGGTGCGGCCGCGCAGCGTGGGGAGCTTCTTGACGGCCCGGCCGGAGAGCTGGGCCAGCTCCTCGGCGGTGTCCAGGATCAGCAGCGCGTCGTCGCGGCTGAGATCGGCGGCGGAGACGAGGTGGCGCTTCACGCGGGCTACTCCGGGAGGTGCGGTTCGGTGGGCTGGGAGGCCAGGGCCTGCGAGCTGCGGGCTGCGTAGTCGCGGTCGCCGACCAGGACGGCGTCCACGCCGTCGGTGTCGGACAGGCGCACCTGCACGGCCTCGCGCAGCGAGGTGGGGAGGTTCTTGCCCACGTAGTCGGCCCGGATCGGCAGCTCGCGGTGGCCGCGGTCGACCAGGACGGCGAGCTGGACGGCGCGCGGGCGGCCGATGTCGCTCAGCGCGTCGAGCGCGGCGCGGATGGTGCGGCCGGAGAAGAGCACGTCGTCGACCAGGATCACCAGCTTGCCGTCGATGCCGCCGGGCGGGATCTCGGTGTGCTCCAGGGCGCGGGCCGGCTTCAGCCGCAGGTCGTCCCGGTACATGGTGATGTCCAGGGTGCCCAGCGGGATCTCGCTCCCGGTGATCTGGGCCAGCCGGGCGTGCAGGCGGCGGGCGAGGTGGACGCCTCTGGTGTGGATGCCGAGCAGCACGACGTCCTCCGCGCCCTTGGCGCGCTCGACGATCTCGTGCGCTATCCGGGTGACGACCCGGGCGATGTCCGTGCCGTCCAGCACCTGGTGCGGCGGCCGCGGCGTCGGTTCTTGGTGTGTGGTCATGCCGAAGCGGACCTCCTTCCCCGCCTCACGGGACGGGCCTTAAAGGATGTCTGGGATCTGCCCCCGCCGAACCGGGCGTGGGCTTCGGGTCATCCTATCAGCGCCCCCGGAGGCAAGTGGACGTCCATCATTCCGCTTCACCGGGTTAACGCCCCGGATGCGCCGACGATGCGAGCTATTCGCACGACTGCCCCATTCGGCTTGACGCAACACCTTACTCTACGTAACCTCACAGTGAGTTACGAGACGCGCGTCGAACCCACCGGTAACGACGTCGGCAATCGCCCGTGACCCACCACTGAACGCGAAGCAATCTCGTCCGGGGAGATCAATGTCCAGCGACTACGCGAAGCAGCTCGGAGGCAAGCTCCGAGCGATCCGCACTCAGCAGGGTCTCTCCCTGCACGGTGTCGAGGAGAAGTCCCAGGGGCGCTGGAAGGCAGTCGTCGTCGGCTCGTACGAGCGCGGCGACCGTGCGGTCACCGTGCAGCGGCTGGCCGAGCTCGCCGAGTTCTACGGCGTTCCGGTGCAGGAGCTCCTGCCCGGCGGTACGCCGGGCGGCGCGGCCGAGCCGCCGCCGCGCCTGGTCCTCGACCTGGAGAGACTGACCCAGGTTCCGTCCGAGAAGGCCGGCCCGCTGCAGCGCTACGCGGCGACCATCCAGAGTCAGCGCGGCGACTACAACGGCAAGGTCCTCTCGATCCGCCAGGACGATCTGCGGACGCTGGCCGTGATCTACGACCAGTCGCCGTCGATCCTCACCGAGCAGCTGATCTCCTGGGGTGTGCTCAACCCCGACGCGCGCCGCGCGGTGCGCGAGGAGGACGCGAGCTGACGCTCGCCGCACCGGCTCCCATCGGTGAGCAACACCGAGTAGTACCAAGCAGAAACGTCACGGCGCGGTCCCGGGGGTTCGGGGGCCGCGCCGCGGTGTCTCCCGGCGACGTCCGGTCAGCAGACCGTGCCCAGGCTGTAGCCCGGCTGCGCCGCGACGCCGTCCAGCCGCACCGGCCGGGCGGCCGGCGCCCAGTCCGGCCCACCGCTGGACCAGGCCCAGGCGGCCGGCAGGTACTCGCCGCAGGAGGCGGCCGAGCCCTGCGAGCCGTGCAGCACCGCGACGCCCGGCAGCTCCAGCGCCAGCCCGGCGCAGAGCACTGCGCAGACCAGCTCCAGGTCCTCGTCGTTGATCCGCACCACGCCGTCCTCCCACTGCAGCACCCGGGCCGCGGCGGTGAGCTTGCCGTCCGGCGCGTCCACCCGCAGGCGCAGCTCGTACACCCCGGCGCCCGCGCCGACCAGCATCCGGCGGAACACCTCGCCCCCGCGCTGGTAGGCGGCGCGCACCCAGCGGTCCTGCTCCTCGTCGACCTCGCCCGCGCCCCCGTACAGGCCGCCGTCGAGCAGCAGGTCGACGTGGCAGAGCGTCAGCCCGCTCTCCCGGGCCCGGACCAGGCGCGGCACGAAGTCCCCGGCCAGTTCCTCGCCCCGGTAGGCCAGCAGCTGGGTCCGCAGCGGCGGGTTGACCAGGTAGCGGTCGCGCGCGGCGGGCTCGGCCGGGTCCAGCCGGTGCAGCAGGCAGAACTCCTCGAAGTCCTGCGGGTGGAACATCCGGGCCCGGACGGTCTCGAACCGCTCCAGCGCGTCGGCCAGCAGCTCGGCGGTGTCGGCCAGGTAGCGCTCGAAGTCGGGGGCGTCGCACACGCCCCAGGCGCGGGCCCGCTGGAAGTCCGCGGCGTTGGTGAGCACCCCGATGACGAACGCCTGCTCGGCCCCCTCGGCCGGCCGCGGCCGGTGCGGCGCCCGCAGCGCGGGCCGCAGGCCGCCGGCGGTGCAGTCGGAGTTACGGCGGGCGCGGCCCTTGCGGCTGGTCATCGAGGCTCCTGGCGTCGGCGGGCGACCGTCGGCGGTGTGACGGTCAGCGGCGGGGGCTCGCCGCTGACCGTGTTACTCCCCAGTTCCGCGCGCCACACACGTACGGCGTGTCACAGGAATGTAACCATCGGTAATACCGGTCGTCGCCTCCGAGTCACCTCACGCCGAACGCGGCACCCGGGCCAGCTGGCGGGACTGGGCGACGAGGCGGCCGGCCTCGTCCCAGATCTCGGCGTCCTCCTCGAAGTAGCCGCCGGCCAGGTTGCGGGTGGCGTGGGTGACCCGCAGCCAGCCCGGGACCGGCCTGGCCCGCAGGTGGACGGTCAGTTCGACGGTCGGGGCCCAGCCGGGCAGGCCGAGGTCGAAGGTGACCGGCGGCAGCGCGTCGGCGACCAGCAGGAGCAGCAGCGGGTCGGGCTCGCGGCCGTCGCGGAGCCGGAACCAGCCCTGGATCCGCCCGTTGCCGGAGGGCTGCCCGAGCGCCCATCCGACGGTGGCCGGGTCGAGCCGCAGGTCGAAGCGCTCCAGCAGGGCGGCCTGCTCGATCAGCTGCCGCGGCGCGTGCTCGACGCCGATGCACTGGTCCGGCGGCGGCAGTTGCGGCGGGGCGGCGCTGGTGCGCACCTCACCGTCGGCGGCGGCGAGGTCGCCGTGGCTGGCCACCACCCGCAGCCGCTCGACGCCGTCCTGACTGAGCGAGGCGGTGCCGGTGGACAGGCCGCGGCCGGTGCGCAGCACCTCGGTGCGGACGGTGGCCGGGCCGGGGGTCGAGGCGGACAGGTAGTAACCACTGATCGACACCGGGTCGGGGTGCTCACCGTGCTCCAGCGACAGCGCGTGTCCGGCCACGGCGAGCAGCAGCCCCCCGTTGACCCCGCCGCCGATCTGCCAGCCGGCACCGAGCTCGGCGTCGTAGCGGCCGGCCTCGTCGGGGTGTCTGGTCAGGGCGATGCCCTGGTCGAACTCGCTGCGGGTCGCAGTGGTCATGGGGGTGGCCTGCCCTTCAAGTTACTGGCGAGTAGGGCTCCACATTACGCCTGCCGGGTGAAACGCGGAACGGCCGTCGGATCCGAGATCTCGGATCCGACGGCCGTCCGCAGGGCATGACCGCTACCGGCGGATGCTCGGCTTCAGCTCCAGGAAGCGGGCGAGCATGCCGTTCACGAAGGCCGGGGAGTCGTCCGTGGAGAATTCCTTGGCGATCTCGACGGCCTCGTCCAGGACGACCGCGTCCGGGACGCCGTCCTCCCAGATCAGCTCGTACGCGCCGAGCCGCAGGACGTTGCGGTCCACGATCGGCATCCGGTCGAGGGTCCAGCCCACCGCGTACTGCTCGATCAGGTCGTCGATGCGACGGGCGTGCTGGACGTACCCCTCGATCAGCTCCATGGTGTACTCGCCCACCTGCGGGGTGCCCTCGTCGGGCTTCGGCTCGCGGGCGCGGGCCACCCAGTCGGCGAGGACCTGCTGCGGGTCGACCCCGCGGTGGTCGGCCTCGAAGAGGATCTGGAAGGCGCGGGTACGGGCCTTGCTACGTGCGGCCGACACGGACTTACTTCACCCGGCCGAGGTAGCTGCCGTCGCGGGTGTCGACCTTGACCTTCTCGCCGGTGGTGATGAAGAGCGGGACCTGGATCTCGGCACCGGTCTCCAGCGTGGCCGGCTTGGTGCCACCGGTGGAGCGGTCGCCCTGGACGCCCGGCTCGGTCTCGGCGATGACCAGCTCGACGGCGGCCGGGAGCTCGATGTACAGCACCGCGCCCTCGTTGGTGGCGACCAGGGCCTCGAAGCCCTCCAGCAGGTACTTGGCCGCGTCGCCGACGACGGCCGGCTCGACGGTCAGCTGGTCGTAGGTGTCCATGTCCATGAACACGAAGTTCTCGCCGTCCTTGTACGAGAACTGCATGCCGCGCTTGTCGACGTTGGCGGTCTCGACCTTGGTGCCGGCGTTGAAGGTCTTGTCGACGACCTTGCCCGTCAGGACCTCCTTGAGCTTGGTCCGAACGAAGGCCGGGCCCTTGCCGGGCTTGACGTGCTGGAACTCGACGACGGACCAGAGCTTGCCGCCCTCCAGCTTGAGGACCATGCCGTTCTTGAGATCGTTCGTGGAAGCCACGGGCGCACTTACTCCTGGATATAGCTGTCAAGGAACCAAGGGTTTGCGTCCTGCCGCCGACGGCCTTCGGGGGCCGCCGTCACAGGGCGAGGAGCTCCTTGGTGGTGATGGTGAGCAGCTCGGGCCCGCCCTCTTCGAGGGGGCGCACGACGAGCGTGTCCTCGATCCGGACCCCGCCCTTGCCCGGGAGGTGGACCCCTGGGCCGACGGTGACCGGCACGCGGCTGTCCAGTTTACCCATGTCCGACGGACCGAGGCGCGGCGCCTCCCGGATCTCCAACCCGATGCCGTGGCCCACCGGGTGCGGCGAGGTCTCGCTGTGGCCCGCCGCCTCCAGGACCTGCCGCGCGGCCCGGTCGGGTACGCACTGCTCCACGCCCGGTCCGAGCGCCTCCCGGCCGGCCCGCTGGGCACGGAAGACCAGCCGGTGCAGCTCGACCTGCCAGGGCGCGGGGGCGGCGCCGATCACGAAGGTCCGGGCGGTCGAGACGCGGTAGCCGCGGTACTGGGCACCCATCACCACGGTGAGGAAGTCGCCCTCCTCCACGCGGCGGTCGGTCGGCTGGTGGGCTGGCTGGCCGGAGTGGCTGCCGGTGCCGACCGAGACCGGGAAAGCGGCCCGGTCGGCGCCGTGGTCGATCATCCGGCGCTCCAGCTCCATCGCCAGGTGCCGTTCGGTGCGGCCGACCAGGATCGACTCCAGCAGCTCGCCGAGCGCCTGGTCGGCGATCTCGGCGGCGATCCGCAGGTCGGCGATCTCGTGCTCGTCCTTCACCACCCGCAGCCGCTCCACCACCTGGCCGAGGTCCGCCAGCCGGGCACCCTCCGCCAGGCTCCCCACCGCCCGGTGCCGGGTGACGGTCAGGTCGTGTTCCTCCACCGCCAGGTCCCGCACCCCCAGCCGCGCGGCCGCGGCCGTGGCGGCCAGCGCGGTGTCCGCCCCGGCCGACACCGGCATCTGGGTGACGTCGGCGGCGATCAGGTGCTCCCCCGAGTCGTCCGGCGGCAGGTCGTCCGGCACCGCCAGCAACGCCCGCTCCCTGGTCAGCAGCAAGGTCGCCCCGCAGGGCGCGCAGCCCGTCAGATACCGCACGTTCGCCGCCCGGGTGACCAGCGCCGCATCGGCCCCGGCCGCACTGCAGTGCTCCCTCACCCGCTCCCGCCGCCCCGTGTACGCATCGGCCATGCGTCGAGCCTACGAACCCCCGGCCCGAACCGCCCGCCGAGCACCCCCGGGGGAGGGCGACGGTCGCACGCCGCTGCTCGTTCTCGGCCATCGGGCCCCCGCGCACGCCTGCGGGAATGGGCGGGACGGAGTTCACGTTGAGGCAAGATGAAAACGACTTCCATTTCGGTGTACGGTTTCGACCCAGCCCCCGAACCCGACACCCGAGGCCCAGGAGGACCCCCATGGCCCGCAGCGAACTACGCCCCGTGATCAAGCTCCGCTCCACCGCCGGCACCGGCTACACGTACGTGACCCGCAAGAACCGCCGGAACGACCCGGACCGGATGGTCCTGCGCAAGTACGACCCGGTCGTGGGCCGGCACGTCGACTTCCGCGAAGAGCGCTGAACGAACGCACCGCAACCACCCGGCGGAGCCCAGCCAGGAAGTCCGGAATCCACCCCGGCTACCGCCCGGTCGCCTTCCGTGACAAGGTCGGCGGCCTCGCCTTCCTCACCCCGGCCTTCGGCCGGGGGACCCCCACGACGGTCACCGGTGACCGCACCGTCGAGTGGGAGGACGGCAGCACCTATCCGGTGATCGGCGTCGAGAGCTCCTCGGCGAGCCACCCCTTCTACACCGGCCAGTCCCGGGCGCTCGACACCGCCGGCCGGGTCGAGCAGTTCCGCCGCCGGTACGGCGACCGGCACTGACGACGAACGAAACGGCGCCTCCCCGCCCGGGGGAGGCGCCGTTTCGGCGTACGGAAGCGGCCTCAGCGCGGCGGCGGGACCGACACCACCATGGTCAGCCGCAGCGCCCGCTCCCCCGCATTGCGGTAGACGTGCGCGTACGAGGCGTCGAAGGAGACCGTGCTGCCGGCCGGTACCGGGTGGTCCGTACCGTCGTGCACCAGGGTCAGCTCGCCCTCGTCGACCCGGACGATCTCCACCGTCCCGGCCGGATGCGGATCGGAGGAGTACTCCTCGCCCGGCTCCATCCGCCACTCCCACAGCTCCAGCGGCCCGGGCGCCTCGATCCCGTGCAGCAGGGTGCCGGTCCCGCCGCTCACACCGGTCCAGAGCGGCACGGCCTGGTCGCCGGGGATGATCCGGACGTCCGGGCCCTCCTCGTAGTCGAGCAGCGTGGCGATGGAGACGCCGAGCGCGTCGCCGAGCCGGACCACGGTGGCCACGCTCGGGTTGGTGCGGCCCTGCTCGATCTGGACGATCATGCCGCGGCTCACCCCGGATCGGGCGGCGAGGGCGTCCAGGGTGTGGCCGCGCTCGGCGCGCAGCCGCTTGAGGTTCCGGGCGAGGGCCTGGGAGACGAGGTCGGGGTCCGGCACGCGGGCAGTCCTCCGGTGTCCACAGTACGGAAAGTGCAGAATATTGTTCGGCGAAGTCCAACTTGGTGAACTACGCTGCCTTCTCGGCAACGAGTCCATCCGACTGTACTTCGGAGTGCATTGTGCTGTCCTCGATCTCCTGGCACCTCCAGTGACCGTCCTGCTCGCCCTCTGCGCCAGTCTGCTCACCGGCCTGGGCGACTTCGGCGGCGGCGTCCTCACCCGCAGACTGCCCGCACTCGCCGTCGTGGTCATCTCCCAGGCCGCGGCCACCGTCGTCCTCCTCCTCGCGGTCCTGGCCACCGGCGGCTGGGCGGACGCCTCCCCCGCCCTCTGGTACGCCGTCGCCGCCGGGGTGATCGGCCCGTTCGCGATGCTCGCCTTCTACCGGGCGCTCGCGCTCGGCCCGATGGGCGTGGTGTCCCCGCTGGCCACCGTCGGCGTCGTGGTGCCGGTCGGCGTCGGGCTGGCGCTCGGCGAGCGACCCGGTCTCGGCCAGGTGGCCGGGATCGCGGTGGCCGTGGCGGGCGTGGTGCTGGCCGGCGGCCCCGAGCGCGGCGGGCCGACCGCCGCCCGTACGGCCCTGCTGCTCACCCTGGCCGCCGCGTTCGGCTTCGGCACCAACATGGCCCTGCTCGCCCAGGCCTCGGCCGGAGGAGGGCTGCTGCTCATGCTGTGCGTCCAGCGGCTCGTCAACGTCGCCGTCGGCGGCACCGCGCTGCTGATCGGCCTGCGCGGTACCGACACCTCCGGGCTGCTGCCCGAGCTGCGCGCCCGGCTGCCCCTGCTCACCGCCGTCGGGCTGGCCGACGTCGCCGGCAACGCCACGTACGCGATGGCCTCGCACAGCGGCTCGGCGGCGGTGGCCGCCGTGCTCGCCTCGCTCTACCCCGTCGTCACCGCGCTGCTGGCGCGCGGAGTGCTCAAGGAGCGGCTGCGCCCGGTCCAGGTGGTCGGCGCCGGGCTCGCCGTCGCGGGCACGCTGCTGCTCGCGGCAGCGTGACCGACGGGCTACTCCGCGGGCGTCCAGCGCTTCTCGACCCCGGCCAGCTTCCAGTAGGCGATCGCGATCGCCCACACCACCACGAACAGCCCGGCGATCGCGTACCCGACGTTGTCCAGCGAGATGTCCGCGATGAACCCGGTGACCGGGTCGGTCAGGTCGAGCTTCTCGTGCAGCACCCCGACCAGCTCGATGGTGCCGATGATGAAGGCCACCGCGATCGACAGCCCGGTGATGGTCAGGTTGTAGTACACCTTGCGCACCGGGTTGGAGAACGCCCACTGGTACGCGAAGTTCATGAAGGTCCCGTCCAGGGTGTCGAACAGGCTCATCCCCGCCGCGAACAGCAGCGGCAGGCAGACGATCGCGTACCAGGGCAGCCCGGCCGCCGCACCCGAGCCGGCCATCACCATCAGGGTGACCTCGGTCGCGGTGTCGAAGCCCAGGCCCAGCACCATGCCCACCGGGAACATCTGCCCGGGCCGGGTGATCGAGCGGGTCGCCCGGTTCAGCACCCGGGCCATAAGGCCGCGCGAGTTGAGGTGCTCCTCCAGCTGAGCCTCGTCGTACTTCCCGGCCCGCATCGAGCGGAACACCTTGAGGATGCCGAGCAGCGCCGCCAGGTTGAGCGCGCCGATCAGGTAGAGGAAGGCGCCGGAGGCCGTGGTGCCGACCAGCCCGAGCCACTTGTGGGTGGCCGAGTCGTCGTCCATCAGCGTGTTCGCCAGCTGCGCGCCGCCCGCCACCAGGGCGGCCATGATGACCACCATCGAGGAGTGCCCGAGGGCGAACCAGAAGCCGACCGAGACCGGCCGCTTGCCGTCCGCCATCAGCTTGCGGGTGGTGTTGTCGATCACCGCGATGTGGTCGGCGTCGAAGGCGTGCCGCATGCCGAGGGTGTACGCGGTGATGCCCAGGCCCACCCCGAAGACCTGGGTGCCGACGGCGTAGTTGTGCGGCGCGACCAGGAAGACGAGCGTCCCGAAGGCCACCACGTGCATGGCCAGGATCACCCCCATCAACCCGGCCGTGCGGAGGGTGTCCTCGCGCTTCCATCTGAAGGTGGGCAGGACGGAGGGGGCCGCCTCGACGGGCGCGGCGGTTTCGGGCAGGGTCATCTTCGGATCACGCTCCAGCACCTCGTGGAATGACTTCGTGAGATGCCGTGGCCGGTCTCCTGGCTTACGGGGCTTCCGGACCCGCCTTCCCAAGCGCACGAGGCGCCCAGTGGCACGTGGGTACGGACAACTCTCCCCCGATCACAGTGGCGAGGGCCGCTCCGGACTGGGACCCCTGAGGTTCCGTCACCGGTCTTCCCGAGCACCACGGCGGGGAACACCGTAGGGCTCCGGCACCACCCTCGCAAGGTTGCGCACCTGTGCAGGTGTCCAGGATCACAGGCCACTGCCTGCAAGAATGTCCGCATGCATCTCGTACCGGCCGACCGCGCGGGCCACCGCACCATCGACGGCCACCGGGTCTGCGAGGCCATCGCCGCGATCGGCGACACCGCGCACGTCCGGTCCTGGGCCGAGCGGTTCTCCCTGCTCGCCGACCCCGGACGGCTCGCCCTGCTGCTCGCCCTGCACCGAGCCGGCCCGCTCGCCGTCACCGACCTGGCGGTTGCCACCGGCATGCGCGACCCCGCCGTCTCCCAAGCCCTGCGACTGCTGCGCACGGCGGGCGTGGTCACCGGGGACAAGGACGGACGCGTGGTGCGCTACCGGCTCGCGGACAACAGCATGCGCCCCCTCCTCGACGAGTGCGCCGCCGGAGAGCACCACGAACCCACCGCAGCGGCGGGCTGACCGACACTCGGGCCCGGCCGTCTCTCGCAAGGGGCACCCCGGGAGCGGCCCGGATGAGTACGATCATGAGGTGCCGTCCCACCCCCACGTCTGGCCCGCCGACCGCTGGAACACCCGCCCGGTCAAGGCCCGCGTGCTGGCGGTCGCCCGCACCCTCACCTCGGCGACCCGGGTCCTGGACGTCCTCACCCTGCTGAACCAGGACGGCATCGAACGGTACTTCACCGTCAACCCCGGCTCCGCCTTCGCCGACCGCGGCCTCACCGACTACCTGCGCGGCCTGCCCGGCTACACCGTGCTGGAGTGGGAGGACGCCGTCCGCCGCCGCTTCGACCTGGCCGTCGCCTGCGCCGTCCACGCCTCCATGCACCGGCTGGACGCCCACCTGGTCGTTCTCCCGCACGGCGCCGGCTACAACCGCCTGGTCACCGAGTCCACCGGCGACACGGTCAGCGCCGCGGGCCTGTCCCGCAACGAACTCACCCACCGGGGGCGGGTGTTCGTGGACGTCCTCGGCCTCTCCCACCCCGAGCAGCTGGATCGGCTGCGGGTCTCCTGCCCCGAGGCCCTGGACGTCGCCCGGGTGGTCGGCGACCCGTGCTTCGACCGGATCCTCGGCAGCGAACGCTCCCGGGACGCCTACCGCGCCGCACTCGGCGCCGTCGACGGCCGCCGGCTCGTCGTCGTCAACTCCACCTGGAGCGGGCACTCGTTACTCGGCCGCCGCCCCGACCTGCCCCGCCGCCTGGTCCGCCGGCTGCCCGCCGACGAGTACACGGTGGCCGTCGTGCTGCACCCCAACATCTGGAGCCGGCACGACCCCGAGGCCCTGCTCGACGACGCCCGCCGGATGGGTCTGCGGCTGATCCCGCCGCACCAGGGCTGGCAGGCCGCGCTGGTCGCCGCCGACTGCCTGATCGGCGACCACGGCTCGGTCTCCGTCTACGGCGCCGCCCTGGGCCGCCGCACCCTGCTGGTCGCCACCGGCGCCGCCGAACTCGACCCGCACTCCCCCAGCTACGCCTTCGGCCAGGCCGCGCCCGTCCTCGACCCGGACGGCGACCTCGCCGCCCAGCTCGAACAGGCCCTGGCCCGGGACCCGGCCGACCTCAGCGACATCACGGACCGCTCGCTCGCCCACCGCGGCGAATCCGCCCGGCTGCTGCGCCCGCTGCTCTACTCCTTCCTGGAGCGCCTGGACGAACCCGAGGGCGAACCCGTCCTTCCGCCCTACCCCAAGCCCGTCCCGCGCCCCGGCGGCACCGACCGGCCCACCGCGTACGACGTCGAGGGCAAGAGCGAGGGGACGGAGGTCAGCCTGCGGCGCTACCCCTTCGACCCGAACGACCCCGCCCCGCGCGGCTTCCACGCGCTCACCGACGACCACCCGGGCGACGCCCTGCGCTACACCGCCGAGGTCCTCGCCCGCACCGAGCCGCACGCCGAACACCCCGCCGCCCACTGGCTCGCCGACACCGCCGCCGAACTCCCCGGCCTCGCCGTCGCGGTGGCCGCCCTCGGCCCGGCCCGCCACCTGCTCAGGCTGCACACCGGCCAGCTGCTGGAGGCCCTCGCCGAACGGGACTTCGGCCGCGCCGAGCCCGTCCTCGACCCGCTGCTGCTCGGCTCCGCCGTGGCCTCCTGGCTCGCCGACGGCGGCGACCCGGCCGGCCTCCCCGAACACGGCCTCACCGTCCGCACCGGCGAGCACCGCACCCGGGTGTCCTTCCGGACCGGTCCTTAGGCCCGCAGCTCCCGCAGCCGGGCGCGGCTACGCTCCGCCAGCTCCGGGTCGTGCAGCTCCTCGGCCAGGGCGACCAGCAGGGTGTGGGCCTGGGCCTCCTTGGGGTACTGCTTGCGCTCCCCGGCCCGGCGGGCGCAGTCGCCCGCGGCCGCGACGGCGAGGTCGAGCTGCCCGAGCGCGCGGTGGGCCCGGGCACGGACCAGCGGCAGCTTCATCAGCATGTCGTGGTCCGCGGTGGCCTCGGCCCGCGCGGCGGCCCCGGCCAGCACGGTCAGCGCCTGCTCCGGGCGTCCGTCCGCGATCAGCGCCTGCGCCAGGTTGTAGCTCTGCACGATCTCGCCGTGAGCGTCGCCCCGGTTCTCCGCCAGGGCTCGGGTGAACCGGTCCACCGCCTCGCCCGGGCGGCCGTCGGCCAGGCAGAGCAGGCCGTCCGTCTCGAGCAGCACCCCCACCACCCGGCGCTCGGCCACCAGCGGCAGCTGCGCCTCGGCGAGCGCCAACTGCTCGGCGGCCGGCCCGTACTCCTTGCGCTCGTAGTGGGCGCGGGCGAGCTGGTTGCGCATCCGGACCACGGCGTCCGGCTGGTTGTCCCACTGGGCCGACTCGACGCCGAGCCGGTGGGTGGCGATCCAGTCCTGGTAGAGCTTGCGGCCGTGGTAGAGCGGCCACAGCGACTCGCAGAGCCGCCACACCTCGCCGTGCCAGCGCTGCTCGGCCGCCGCCTCCACCACCGCGCGCAGGTTGGCCCGCTCGGCGTGCAGCCACTCCAGCGCCGCCGCCCCGGAGGCGAAGCCGGGCAGCCCCTCGCCGCCGGCCTCCTGCAGCCGCAGCCTCGACCCCATCGCCCGGTCGGCCAGCGAGGACCGGCCCCGGTAGTACGCCACCACCCTGGCCAGCAGCTCGGCCCGGCCCGGGAGTTCGCGGGTACGGCCGTAGGCGTGCAGCCGCACCACGTCATGGGCGCGGAAGCGCTCCTCGGAGTCGTCGGCGTCCAGCACCTCGTCCACCAGGTGCACGGCCCGCAGCTCCGCCAGCGCCTTGGCGGCCTGCTCGACGCCCGTCGCGCGCGCGAGTTCGGCCGACACGAAGGGGCCGGGGTGCACACCGATCAGCCGGTAGAGCGCCCGGCCCTGCGGCGACAGCCGCTCGTACACCGCGTCGTAGGTCGGGCCGAGGTCGCTCCCCTCGTCGTCCAGCATGGCCAACCCGCCCTCCCGGTCGCGCAGTTCGGCCACCACCCGGCCGACCGGCAGGTGCTCCCGGTCGAGCAGCTGGCTGCCGACCGCGTTCAGCGCGAGCGGCAGCCCGCCGCACTCCTCGACCAGCGCCGCCAACTCCGCCTCGGTGCCCCGCCCGGCGCCCAGCCACCGGCGCACCAGCTCGGTTCCGGCCGCCCCGCTCAGCGGCCCGAGCTGCCGCACCTCGGCGCCGTCCATCCGCAGCGCGGGCAGCCGCCGCCGGCCCGCGACCACCACCAGCCCGCTGGACGGGAGCAGCGCCCTGACCTCGGCGGCGTGCTCGACGTTGTCCAGGAAGAACAGGCAGCGGCGCTCGGCGGTGACGGTCCGGAACTTGGTGAACCGCTCCGCCTCCACCGCCGGGGGCTCGGAGCCGAGCGCGCGCAGGAAGCCGGCCAACAGTTCGGGCAGGTCCACCCCGCCCTGGTGCCGGTAGGCCAGCAGGTCCGCGTAGAGGTCTCCGTCCGGGAACCTGGCCCGGTGCTCCTCGGTGAACTTGGCGATCAGCTCCGTCTTCCCGACCCCGCCGAGGCCGGTGAACACCACGATCCCGAGCCCGCCCGCCTCCACCCGTCCCAACGCACCGGTCAGCGCGGCGAGTTCCGGCTCGCGGTTGACGAAGGGGCCGTGCGGCGGCCGGACCTGACGGGGCCTCGGCACCGGATCCGACTGGTGGAAGTGCACCGCCCCGATGCTGCCGGCCTGCACCACGTGGCCGCCCACCGTGGCGCCTGACACGGTGTTCGTCACCTCGCGCCGATCCATCCGCGTGCTCCCTCCGGCCGGTCGGGGCCCAGCCTACGGGGCCGGGCGTGCGGCCGGTGGGTGGATCAGCCGTTCAGGCCGCTTGGCAGGTCGGGCACCAGAACAGGTTGCGGGCGGCGTGCTCCTCGGTCCGGACGTCCGTGCCGCACACCAGGCAGGGCATCGCGGCGCGGCGGTAGACGTACACCTCGCCGCCGTGGTCGTCCACCCGGGGCGGGCGGCCCATCGCCTCGGGGGTGTGCTCGGGGCGGACGGTGTCGATCCGGCCGGCGGCGACGCCCTCGCGCATCAGGGCTACCAGGTCGGCCCAGATCGCGTCCCACTCGCCGCGGGTGAGGTCGCGGCCGGCCCGGTGCGGGTTGATGTGGTGCCGGAACAGCACCTCGGCGCGGTAGACGTTGCCCACCCCGGCCAGCACCTTCTGGTCCATCAGCAGCGCGGCGACGGTCGTACGGCTGCCCGATATCCGGCGCCAGGCGGCCTCCGGGTCGGCGTCGGCGCGCAGCGGGTCCGGGCCGAGCCGGGCGGCGACGGCGGCCTTCTCGGCACCGGTGATCAGCTTGCAGGTGTTGGGGCCGCGCAGGTCGGCGTAGCCGTCGTCGTTGGCCAGCCGCAGCCGGACCAGCCCGACCGGGTCGGGCGCGGGGCCGGTGCCGAAGGTGAGACCGCCGTAGAGGCCGAGGTGGATATGCACCCAGGCGCCTTCCTCGAAGCCGAGAAAGAGGTGCTTGCCGGTGGCCTCCGCGCCCGTGAGCAGCTGCCCGTCGATCACCTTGGCCTCGTCGGCGAACCGGCCCTGCGGGCTGGAGACCGCGACCGGGCGGTCACCGAAGGCCTTGCGGTTCTCGGCGGCGAGGCGGTGGATGATGTGGCCTTCCGGCACGGGCGTCAGCTCCCCGAGAGGTGGTACGGCAGGACAGGGTCCATCATCGCAGCCGCGACCGACAGCTCCACGACTGCACAGGTCAGCGGACCGGCATGCCCATCAACCGGGCCAGGATGACCCGGTCCAGCTCGGCGGCCGTACCGGCGACGTCCAGGTAGGAGTTGTCGATGATCGGCAGCCCGGAGTTGTACCAGCCGGCCATCCGCCCGTGGATCCGCGCCACCTCTTCGTCGCCGAGCCGCCGGGTGCCGCTGCGGCGGGCGTTGCGGCGCAGCACCGAGTCCAGGCTGGGCAGCAGGACGACCGGGATCATGCCGGGGCCGATGTGCCGCTTCCAGCCGCCGAGGCCGATCGCCGGGCGGTCCGGGAAGACGGCGTCGTCGATGATGCAGGAGATGCCGTTGGCCAGGTAGTTGCGGCAGGCGAAGCCGCAGGTGCGGCGGGCCAGCCGGTACTGGGCCTCGGAGGCGTTGTTCCAGCCGGACTGCGGGTTGGCGAAGCCGGACTGCACCCACTCCCGGACGTCGTCCAGGCTGATGTGCGCGGTCGGGGTGGCCCGGCGCTCGGCCCAGTACCGGGCGACGGTGGTCTTGCCCGCCCCGGCGGGGCCGATCAGCAGCACGGCGATCGGACCGGCGGGCGCGTGCCGCTGCGGCGGGTGGACGGGGAGCTGGACGGGCGCGCCGGTGGGCAGCACGAAGTGCCCGGTGCCTCCGGCCGGAACGGGCGCGCTCGGCGCGGGCGCGGGCGCCACGGCCGGAGCGGGTGCGGGAGCCACGACCGGAGCGGGTGCGGGCACAACAGCCGGAGCGGGTGCGGGAGCCGGAGCGGGCACCGCACCGCTGGAAGACGCAGGAGCGGCGGCCGGCCGAACCGGCGGCGGCGGAGGCTGAGGCGGCGGAACCGACGCCCCCGACGGGGACACCCCCGCACCGCCCCCCGGTGGCACCGGCGGAGCGGCGGGACGCGGCGGGACCTGCCCACCTCCGGCGTACTGCGTCACGGCACCTCCCGACACTTTCTCAGCGGGGACACTACACGGCGGCCCGGCGGCGGGCACAGTCCGCCACCGGGCCGCCGGTTCGCCCCCTTCGCTCCGACCTCGGCCGACATCAGCTCAGGTCAACCCGCAGGCGGCTCGGGGCAACTCAGATCCGGTCAGGTCGGTTCGGGTCGGTTCGGATCAAGTCCGGTCGTCCCACGCCGTTTCAGATCGGTCGCGGCTCACCGCGAGGTGAGCCGCTCCGCCAGCGCCCGCAGCGCCAGCTCGTACGAACCGATCCCGAACCCGGCGATGGTGCCGGAGGCCACCGCGGCGATCACCGAGTTGTGCCGGAAGGTCTCCCGGGCGTACGGGTTGGAGATGTGCACCTCGATCAGCGGCGCGGTGCGCTGCGCGGCGGCGTCCCGCATCGCGTACGAGTAGTGGGTGAACGCGCCCGGGTTGATCACCACGGGCACCTTCCCGTCGGCCGCCTCGTGCAGCCACTCCACCATCTGCTGCTCGGAGTTGGTCTCGTGCACCTCGACCTCGAAGCCGAACTCCTTGCCCAGCGCGGTGCAGCGCTCGACCAGTCCGGCGTACGAGGTGGCGCCGTAGACGTCCGGCTCACGGCTGCCCAGCCGACCGAGGTTGGGGCCGTTGAGCACCATCACCCGGGTCACGCCGAGACCTCCGCGTACGCGGCGACCAGCAGGGACGGGTCCGGGCCCTCCAGCACGGAGGTCTTGCCGAGGCCGTCCAGGACGACGAAGCGGATCAGGTCGCCGCGCGACTTCTTGTCGATCTTCATCGCGTCGAGCAGCTTCGGCCAGGCGTCCGCCCGGTAGCTCAGCGGCAGGCCGACCGAGGCCAGCACGGTGCGGTGCCGGTCGGCCGTCTCGTCGTCCAACCGCCCGGCCAGCCGGCCGAGTTCGGCGGCGAAGACCATGCCGATGGAGATCGCCGCGCCGTGCCGCCACTTGTAGCGCTCGTTGCGCTCGATGGCGTGGCCCAGGGTGTGGCCGTAGTTGAGGATCTCCCGCCGGCCGGACTCCTTGAGGTCCCCGGAGACCACGTCGGCCTTGACCTGGATGGCGCGGCGGATGAGCTCGACGGTGTGCGGGCCGGCCGGGGTCTTCGCTCCCTCCGGGTCGGCCTCGATCAGGTCGAGGATGGCCGGGTCGGCGATGAAGCCGCACTTGATGACCTCGGCGAGGCCGGAGACGTAGTCGTGCTTGGGCACGGTCTCCAGGGTGCCGAGGTCGGCCAGCACGCCCACCGGCGGGTGGAAGGCGCCGACCATGTTCTTGCCCTCGGCGATGTTGATGCCGGTCTTGCCACCGACGGCCGCGTCCACCATGCCGAGCAGAGTGGTGGGCATGGAGATCCAGCGCACCCCGCGCAGCCAGGTCGCGGCGACGAAGCCGGCCAGGTCGGTGGTGGCGCCGCCGCCGAGGCCGACGATGACGTCACTGCGGGTGAACCCGGTCTGCCCGAGCACCGACCAGCAGTACGCGGCGACCTCGGCGCTCTTCGCGTCCTCGGCGTTGGGCACCTGGAGCGCGATCGCCTCGTACCCCTCGCCGGCCAGGTCGTCCCGGATGGCGTCGGCGGTGGCGGCCAGCGCCTCCGGGTGGATGATCGCGACCCGCTTGGCACGGCCGCCGATCAGCGGCGCCAGCTCACCGAGCAACTGGTGCCCGATCAGCACGTCGTACGGGTCGTGGCCGGCGCTGCCGCCGACGTGGATCCTGACGATGTTGTCAGTCATGGGGGGTCTTCAGCTCCAGTGCTTCCAGTACGGCGTCCGCGACCTGCGCGGGGGTGCGGCCGGCGGTGTCGACCACGGCGGTGGCCACCTCCAGGTAAAGGGGGCGGCGCGCCTCCATCAGCTCGCGCCAGCGGGCCCGCGGGTTGACGGCCAACAGCGGGCGCGGGGCGTCCAGGCCGACCCGCTTGACCGCGTCGCCCAGCGGGACCTCCAGGAAGACCACCGGCAGCTCGCGCAGCAGCTCACGGGTGGCCTCGGCCATCACCGCGCCGCCGCCGAGCGCCAGCACCCCGCCGTGCTCGGTGGCGGCGGCCCGCACGGCGGCCACCTCCAGCTCGCGGAAGTGCGGCTCGCCCTCGTCGATGAAGATCTCCGGGATCGGCTTGCCGGCCAGCGCCTCGATGTCGGCGTCGGTGTCCCGGAAGCCGACGCCCAGGCGCTCGGCCAGGGCCCGCCCGACGGTGGACTTGCCGCTGCCGGGCGGGCCGACCAGCACCACGACGGGGTTGGTCATCGGATGATCAGGTGGTCGAGGTAGTTCTCCACGTTGCGACGGGTCTCCGACACGTTGTCACCGCCGAACTTCTCGTTCACCGCGTCGGCCAGCACCAGAGCGACCATCGCCTCGGCGACGATCCCGGCCGCCGGCACCGCGCAGACGTCCGAGCGCTGGTGGTGCGCCTTGGCCGGCTCGCCGGTGCGCACGTCCAGGGTCTGCAGCGCCCGCGGCACGGTGGCGATCGGCTTCATCGCGGCGCGCACCCGCAGCACCTCGCCGGTGGACAGGCCGCCCTCGGTGCCGCCGGAGCGGCCGGAGGTGCGCTTGACGCCCTCGGGGGTCGGGACGATCTCGTCGTGCGCCTTCGAACCCGGCACCCGGGCCAGCTCGAAGCCGTCGCCGACCTCGACTCCCTTGATCGCCTGGATGCCCATCAGCGCGGAGGCCAGCCGCGCGTCCAGGCGGCGGTCCCAGTGCACGTGCGAGCCGAGGCCCACCGGCACGCCGTACGCGAGCACCTCGACCACGCCGCCGAGGGTGTCGCCGTCCTTGTGGGCCTGGTCGATCTCGGCGACCATCGCCTTCGAGGCGTCCGCGTCCAGGCAGCGCACCGGGTCGGCGTCCAGCCGGGCCTCGTCCGAGGGCAGCGGCAGCACGCCGGCCGGCGCCTTGGCGGCGGCCAGTTCGACCACGTGGCTGACGATCTCGATCCCGCAGGTCTCCTTCAGGTACGAGCGGGCGACCGCGCCCAGCGCGACCCGGGCGGCCGTCTCGCGGGCGCTGGCGCGCTCCAGGATCGGCCGGGCCTCGTCGATCGAGTACTTCTGCATGCCGGCCAGGTCGGCGTGGCCGGGCCGGGGGCGGGTCAGCGCCTCGTTGCGGGCCAGGCCGGCCAGCACCTCGGGGTCGACCGGGTCGGCCGACATGACCTGCTCCCACTTCGGCCACTCGGTGTTGCCGACCATGATCGCCACCGGGCTGCCCATGGTCAGGCCGTGCCGGACGCCGCCGAGGAAGGTCACCTCGTCCTGCTCGAACTTCATCCGCGCCCCGCGGCCGTAACCGAGCCGACGGCGCGCCAGCGCGTCGGCCACCACGGCGGTGGTGACCGGTACACCGGCGGGCAGGCCTTCCAGCGTCGCGACGAGTGCGGGGCCGTGCGACTCCCCCGCCGTCAGCCAGCGCAACGTACCCAACGGAGCTCCTTCATCAGCGGACCGGTCCACGGCACCGCCGCGGCCCGCCCCGGGCGTGCCTTGTGCCTGAATCCTTTCATGCCCCGGCGGCACCCGGGGTCACAGTCCGCGTGACGGACAGCAACCGGTCACCATCCGGCCGTGGGGTGGCCGCAAGCTGCGACTCAGCGCCCCGCCAACGCCTTCTCGCCCGCCTCGCGCATCGCCGCCAGCGGCCCGGGCCCGCGCCCGGTGAAGGCCTCGCTCTGCAGCACCGCCTGGTGCACCAGCAGGTCCAGCCCGCCCAGGACGGTCGCCCCGCGCGCGGCGCAGGCGGCGGCCAGCGCCGTCGGCCACGGGTGGTAGAGCACGTCGAACAGCGCCCCCGGCGCGGCGGGCAGGACGGCCGCGAAGCCATCCGTCGCGCCGACCGGCGTGGTGGAGACGGTCAGCGGCCGCTCCAGCGCCTCGGCCCCGCGCTCCCAGTCGGCGGTCCGGACGACGACGCCGAGCCGCTCGCCCAGCTCGGCCATCTCCCGGGCCCGCTCGGCGCTGCGCACGTAGACCGTCACCTCGCCGGTGCAGATCGGGGCGAGCGCCGCCAGCGCCGAGGAGGCGGTGGCCCCGGCGCCCAGCACCGCGGCGGCGGACACCTCGGTGATGCCGCGCTCGCGCAGCGCGTTGACCAGCCCGGGCACGTCGGTGTTGTCCCCGGTGCGCCGGCCGTCGGCGGTGAACACCACGGTGTTGACCGCGTCCACCGAGCGGGCCGTCGCGCTGACCTCGTCCAGCAGCGGGATGACCGCCCGCTTGAGCGGCATCGTCAGCGACAGCCCGGCCCACTCGGCCTCGTCCAGTCCGGCGATGAAGCCGGGCAAGCCGGCCTCGTCGATCTCGAAGCGGTCGTAGCGCCAGTCGTCCAGCCCGAGCGCCGCGAAGGCGGCCCGGTGCAGGTCCGGCGAGAGCGAGTGGGCGATCGGCGAGCCGAGGACGGCCGCCCGGTGCTTGCTGGTCAACGCTGCCCCTCCGTGGGCGGGTTACCGGTGCGGACTACTTGGTGGTGCAGTGGCCGCGGGCCTCGTCGAAGCCCTGGCCGGCCGCCTGGCAGTACTCCTTGACGTTGGCGTAGTGCTCCTTGGCCGTCTCGGCGAAGCGGGTCTCGGTCGGGGACATCGCGATGAAGTACAGCCACTTGCCGTCCGCCGGGTGCAGCACCGCGTTGATCGCGTCGTCGCCGGGGTTGGAGATCGGCGTCGGCGGCAGGCCCGGGTTGAGGTAGGTGTTGTACTTGTTGGACGCGTTGTCCATGTCGCTCTTGTTGAGGTCCTTGCGGCCCAGCGAGTACTGCAGCGTGGTGTCCATGCCGAGGCGGTGATGGGTCTCGGGCTCGTTGGCCAGGCGGTTCTGGATGGTCTTGGCCATCTTGGCGAAGTCCGCGGTGTTGTTGCCCTCGCGCTGCAGGATGCTCGCCTCGATGATCACCTCGTAGCCGTTCTTGAGGCCCACCGAGGCGGCCTGGCCGTCCAGGCTCGCGTACTTGTCGGTGGCGTTCTTCACCATCTGCTTGAGCAGGTCCTCGGGCTTCATGCCGTCGGCGATGTTGTAGCGGGTCGGCCAGAGGAAGCCCTCGACGTTGCCGCCCGCGTACGCCGGCAGGCCGAGCTCGTTCACCTGGGCCTTGGCGACACCCGCCGTGGTGCCCTTCTGCAGCTTCAGCTTGGTGTCGATCGCCGTGTAGATCTCGGAGGAGTTCTTGCCCTCCGGGATCACGATGGCCGCGCCGCCCGCCTGGTCGAGCAGCTCCTTGACCGCGGCGGCCGCCGACATCTCCTTCTTCATCCCGTAGAAGCCGTACTGGATGGTGCCGCACTTGGGCTCGGCGTTGCAGGCCTTGGTGAAGGCGTCGACGCTCTTGACCACGCCGGCGTTCTTGAGCACGAGACCGATCTGCCCGCCGACCGCGCCCTGCTTGACCTCGACCTGGACGGAGCCGGTGCCCTCGCCGGTGAAGTCCGGCGGCGGGCCGAAGTGGTCCTGATAGAAGCCGTAGCCCCACCAGCCGGCGCCGCCCATGGCACCGAGCAGCACCAGCGCGACCAGCAGGCAGGCGCCGCCGTTGCGGCGGCCCGCCTTCTTGCCCTTCTCCTTGCGCTTCTTCTGCGCCTCGCGCGAGTCGTCCTGCGCGCCGAGGAAGCCGTCCTCCTCGGCCTCGGCGTGCTCCTCGAGGTACCCGTCCTCCTCGTGGTGGCCGTCCTCGTGGCCGTCCCACTCCTCGACCGCGGGCTCGTGCGCCGCCCCGACCGGGTCGGCACCGGACTCCAGTGCGGCGGCCTCGGCCTCCCAGTCGATCCCGTCCGGACCGGGGCCGGAGACGGGCGCGGCCGGCTGGGCCTGCTGCGGCGCCTGCTGCTGAACGGGCGGCTGCTGGACCTGCTGCTGCGGCATGCCCTGCTGCGTCGGCATCTGCTGCTGGGCCGTCATCTGCTGGGGGTGGCCCTGCTGCATCTGCTGCATCTGCTGCATCTGCTGCATCTGCTGCTGGGGCATGCCCTGCTGCGGCATCGGCATCTGCTGCTGGGGGTAGCCCTGCTGGGGCATCTGCTGCTGGTAGCCCTCGGCCGCCATCATCTGCTGCGGCGCCATCATCTGCTGGGGGTGGCCCTGCTGCATCTGCTGCTCGTACCCCTGAGGGTATGCCTGCTGCTGCATCTGCTGCTGGTACGCCTGCGGCTGCACGTCACCGTACGGCTGCTGGACCTGCTGGCCCTGCTGCGGGTACTGCTGCTGCCACTGGCCGTCCTGCTGGCCGGGGACCGGCTGCTGGCCGCCGTACCCGGGATCACCGGGGTGCCACGGCTCGCCCTGGGGGCCGTAGCCCCGACCCAGATCGGTCATTGATCCCCTTAACCGACGGTGACGACCGGAGGATCGGACCGGCCGTCCGGGACGACGCCGTCCCGGCTGATTCTCGAACCGGCGTGCTAGCGCAGCGCCTGGGAGGAGACGTTACCGTACCGCAGCCGCGCCCCGGCCCGAACGGGACGTACCGTCAGTGAGCGACCTCACCCTCGGCGCACGGGCCCGTCACGGCGTCGCCGCGCCCGTGGCCGAGGGCGTCGCGGCGGCCGGACCGGAGGGCGTGGCGCTCGGCTTCGCCGAGGCCCGGGCGGCGTTGAACTCCGCCACGTTGCGCTGCTGCACCTCGAAGCTGTCGGTGAAGCGGGTGTCCCCCGGCTTCACGGTGACGAAGTACACCCAGTCCCCCGGCGTCGGGTCCAGGGCCGCCATGATCGCCTGCCGCCCCGGGTTGGAGATCGGCGACGGCGGCAGCCCGGGGTGCAGGTAGGTGTTGTACGGGGAGTCCAGCTTGGTGTCGGTGACGGTGGTGTTCAGGGTCGAGCGGCCGAGCGCGTAGTTGATCGTGGAGTCCAGCTGCAGCGGCATGCCCTTGGCCAGCCGGTTGTAGATGACCCGGGCCACCTTGCCCATGTCCTCGGTGTTGTCGGCCTCGCCCTGGACCATGCTGGCCACGGTGACCAGCCCGTACAGGCTCTGGCCGAGGGTCTGCGCCACGACGTCGGCGCCGTCCCGGCTGAACTCCTTGCCGGCCCGCTCGACCATCTGCTTCAGCAGGTCCAGCGCGGTGGTCCCGGCGGTGACGCTGTACGTCGCGGGGAACAGGTAGCCCTCGGGGCTGCCCTTGGCGAAGTCCGGCAGGCCCAGTTCGGCGGCCTGCTCCTGGGCGGTCTTCCGGCTGGTGCCCTCGGGCAGGTTCAGTTTCTTGTCGATCGCCGCGAAGATCTGGTAGCCGCGCCAACCCTCGGGAATGGTGAGGCCGTTGGCGTTGGCCGGGTCGATCAGGATGGCCAGTGCCGCGACCGCCGACATCTTCTGCTTCAGGGTGTACGTCCCGGGCTGGATCCGCCCGGCGGCGGCCGCGCTGCCCTTCGCCGCCCTGGTGAAGGCGAGCGAGCTGGCCACCACCCCGTTGCGGACCAGCGCGGAGGCGATCTGGGCCAGGCCCGCACCCTCCGGCACCGAGACCTGGACGCTGCCGGTGCCCTGCCCCGCGTAGTCGGCGGCGGCCGGGGGTTTGCGCTGCCCCTGGAGCCAGGTGTAGCCGGTCAGCCCGATCCCGCCGAACACCGCGATCAGCGCGAGCGCGGTGAGCCCGCAGGCCAGTTCGTTGCGCCGTCGGTGCGGATCCGGCGCATCGAAGCGCGGCCGGGGCGCGCCCGGGGGACGGCCCTCCGGCTCCAGTACCGGAGCACCCAGGTGTCCGGGCGTGAGCCCCGGGTGGAAGTCCTGGTCGGTCATGGCTCGCGCCCCCTCGGCGGTCCCGAATCGCTTCGAAGCGGTCCGAACCGATCCGAGTCACTCACATCGATCTGCATTGATCTGCATCGATCTGGACCGACCCGAAACGGACACGGAATCGAACGAAAAGGGGTCCGTGCGGACGCGTCCGCACGGACCCCTCAACGGGACGTTAGAGCAGGCCGATCAGCCGACCGCCTCGACGCTCTCACCGGGCGGGCGTCCGCTCACCCGTTCGGACTCAAGGGCGGTCTGCAGGATCACCACTGCGGCGGCCTGGTCGACCACCGAGCGGCCCTTCTTCGCCTTGACCCCCGAGGCACGCAGCCCATGGGTCGCGGCGACGGTCGACATCCGCTCGTCCACCAGCCGTACCGGCACCGGGTAGAGCCGGTTGGCCAGCCGGGCGGCGTACGCGCGGACCTTCTCCGCCGCCGGGCCCTCCTTGCCACTGAGCGAGCGCGGCAGCCCGACGACCACCTCGATCGCGTCGTACTCCTCGACGATCGCGGCGATCCGGGCCTGCGACTTCACCCCGGCCGGGACGGTCTCCACGGGCGTGGCGAGCACCCCGTCGGGGTCGCAGGACGCGACCCCGATCCGGGCGTCGCCGACGTCGACGGCGATCCGCCGCCCACGCCGGAAGGGCCTCGGCTCCTGCTCGGTCATCAGGAGGCGCGCTCCGCGACCAGGCCGCGCACCGCGGCGATGGCCTCGCCGACCGCGGCCGGGTTGGAGCCGCCGCCCTGGGCGACGTCGTCCTTGCCGCCACCGCCGCCGCCGAGGGTCTTGGCGGCGGTCCGGACCAGCTCGCCGGCCTTGATGCCGCGGCCGCGGGCGTCCTCGTTGGTGGCGATCACGGTCAGCGGACGGCCGCCCGCCACAGTGAACGCGGCGACCACGGCCGGGCGCGAGCCCAGCCGGCCGCGCACGTCCAGGACCAGCTTGCGCAGCTCGTCCGCACCGACGCCGTCGGCGACCTGGGCGGCGACCACGGCGATGCCGTGCACGTCCTCGGCCGATTCGACCAGGCCAGCCGCGGCGGCCAGCACCTTCTCGGCGCGGAAGCGCTCGATCTCCTTCTCGGCGTCCTTGAGCTTGGCGAGCATGCCCGAGATCTTCTCCGGCAGCTCCTCCGGGCGGCCCTTGACCAGCTCGGTGAGCTGGGAGACCACGGTGTGCTCACGGGCCAGGAACTTGTACGCGTCGACGCCGACCAGCGCCTCCACGCGGCGCACGCCGGAGCCGATCGAGGACTCGCCGAGCAGCTTCACCAGGCCCAGCTGGGCGGTGTTGCCGACGTGCGTGCCACCGCACAGCTCCTTGGAGAAGTCGCCGATCGTGACGACCCGGACCTCGTCGCCGTACTTCTCGCCGAACATCGCGATGGCGCCGGCCTTGCGCGCCTGGTCCATCGTCATGACCTCGGCGGTGACGTCGAGCTCCCGGCCCAGCACGTCGTTGATCTTCTGCTCGACGTCCACCAGCACGCTGCCCGGAACGGCGGCGGGCGAGCCGAAGTCGAACCGGAAGCGGCCCGGGGCGTTCTCGGAGCCGGCCTGGGCGGCCGTCGGGCCGAGCGCGTCGCGCAGCGCCTGGTGGGTCAGGTGGGTGGCCGAGTGGGCGCGGGCGATCGCCCGGCGGCGCTCGGTGTCGATGGTGGCGTACGCCGAGGCGCCGAGGACGACCTCGCCGAACAGCACGCCGCCCGAGTGCACGATGACGCCCGGGACGGGCTGCTGCACGTCGCGGATCTCCACCACCGCACCGGACTCCAGCCGGATCCGGCCGTGGTCGGCGAGCTGGCCGCCGCCCTCGGCGTAGAAGGGGGTGCGGTCGAGGATGATCTCGACCTCGTCGCCCTCGGTGGCGGCCGGCGAGGGAACGCCGTCGACCAGCAGGCCGACCACGGTGGCCTCGCCCTCGGTCAGGGTGTAGCCGGTGAAGACGCTGGCGCCGGACTTGTCGGCGACGTCGCGGTACGCGGCGACGTCGGCGTGGCCCATCTTCTTCGCCTTGGCGTCCGCCTTGGCGCGGTCCCGCTGCTCCTGCATCAGGCGGCGGAAGCCGGCCTCGTCCACCTGGAGGCCCTGCTCCTCGGCCATCTCCAGGGTGAGGTCGATCGGGAAGCCGTAGGTGTCGTGCAGCTTGAACGCCTGCTCGCCGGAGAGCACCACGCCGCCGGACTGCTTGGTCTCGGTGACCGCGACGTCCAGCAGGTTGGTGCCCGCCTTCAGGGTCTGCAGGAAGGCCGACTCCTCGCCGATGACGACCGTCTCGATGCGCTTGCGGTCGGTCTCCAGCTCGGGGTACTGCGGGGCCATCGCCTTGATCGCGACGTCGATGAGCTCCTTGGCCACCGGCTCGGTGGCGCCCAGCAGGCGCATGTTGCGGATGGCGCGGCGCAGGATGCGGCGCAGCACGTAGCCGCGGCCCTCGTTGCCGGGGGTGACGCCGTCGCCGACCAGCATCAGCGCGGTGCGGATGTGGTCGGTGACCACGCGCAGCGACACGTCCGACTTGTGGTCGGCGCCGTAGGTGTGGCCGGTCAGCTCGGCGGCGCGGTCGAGGATCATCCGGCTGGTGTCGATCTCGAAGAGGTTGTCGACGTCCTGCAGGATGGCGGCGAGGCGCTCCAGGCCGAGGCCGGTGTCGATGTTCTTGCTCGGCAGGTCGCCGAGGATCTCGAACCCGTCCTTGCCGTCGCCGTGGCCGCGCTCGTACTGCATGAAGACCAGGTTCCAGATCTCCAGGTAGCGCTCGCCGTTGACGGCCGGGCCGCCCTCCTCGCCGTACGCGGGGCCGCGGTCGTAGTTGATCTCCGAGCACGGGCCGCACGGGCCGGGGACGCCCATCGACCAGAAGTTGTCCTTCATGCCGAGGCGCTGGATCCGCTCGGCGGGCACGCCGATGACGTCACGCCAGATCTGCTCGGCCTCGTCGTCGTCCTTGTAGACGGTGATCCAGAGCTTCTCCGGCTCCAGGCCGTAGCCGCCGTCCGCGACGGGAGTGGTGAGCAGCTCCCACGCGAACTTGATGGCGCCTTCCTTGAAGTAGTCGCCGAAGGAGAAGTTGCCGCACATCTGGAAGAAGGAGCCGTGCCGGGTGGTCTTCCCGACCTCCTCGATGTCCAGGGTGCGCACGCACTTCTGGACGCTGGTGGCGCGCGAGAACTGCGGCTTGACCTCGCCCAGGAAGTAGGGCTTGAACGGCACCATGCCGGCGTTGACGAGCAGCAGGGTGGGGTCGTCGGCGACCAGGGACGCCGACGGAACGACGGTGTGGCCGCGCTCCTCGAAGAAGCGCAGCCAGCGGCGGCGGATCTCAGCCGACTCCATTAGTGGTCCTTCCGGTTCGTTCCGCCCCGCGGCAGGGCTCGGCGGGGCGTCTCTTCAATGGTCTGTGGGGTGGTGCGGCCCCCGCCGTTAGGCAGGGCGCGAGCGGGAGGCAGGGCGGCGGCCGGGCGACCGGGCGCCGCCGAGATAGCTCGGTACTGCGGCTCGCCGCGCAGCACCCGGCGGGTGCTGCGGGGCTCGACGACGGCGGTGCCGCGCAGTCCGAGGTCGTCCTTCAGCTGCTCCTCGCGCTCGGCCATGCCGGCCCGCACGTCCTGGGCGAACTGCTTGGCGAGGTCGCCCAGGTGCAGCGCACCGCGCGCGGCGGTGCCGGAGAGGCTGTCCGGGGTGAGCCGGTGGACGGCCGCGTTGGCCTTCTTCATGGCCCAGACGGTGGCGCCGGCGCCGACCGCCATCCAGAAGATGCGTGCCATGCCGTCAGCCCCTCACCGCGCGCCGGACCCTGGAGAGCAGGCCGTTCCTGGGCGCGGTCGCGGCGCGCACCTCGGCCCTGATCAGCCGGGCGAGTTCCTCGCGGTCACCGGCCTGGGTCGGCACGGCCGGCAGACTGCCCTGCTGCTTGGCGACGGCCTTGCGGACGCCGTAGCTGAAGGCCGCGACCTTCACCAGCGGTCCGCCCAGCGTGGCGGCCACGGTGGAGGACAGCGCGTTGGCGTTGGCGGCGGCGTCCTGCACGTTGGCGGTGATCTCGTCCACCCGCTCCAGCTGCTCGTTGGCGCTGCGGACCGCGGCGCCCGCCTCGGTCAGCAGCGGCACGGCCTGTTCGGTGACGGCGCAGACCAGGACGGCGGCCTCCTTCAGCACCCGCGAGAGACGGACCAGCACCACGGCGAGCAGGGTGACCAGGACCGCCCAGAACACGGCGACGAGCAATCCGGCCAGCTCTCCCACGGACACTTCTGCGCGCTCCCTCGCCTTGCTGTTCTCCAAGCCGAACCCTATCGCGCCCACACCCGGTTTCCGGACCGGGCCGTCGCCGGTGGCCTCGCCCGGGTGTGCGAACCGCGCGCGTAACCTACCGGCCGGTCACCTCGTTCTGCCAGGCGGGCCGTCGCCCGTACGGCCCGACGCACGTCCGGACCGCGACGGTCCGGGCCCGGAACGACGGGGAGCAGCGCTTGGCCGGCGACTGGACAGCACAGCCCGCGGCGTGGCCGCGCGAGCCGGAGCCCGGCCGGCTGCCGGCCGAGGTGACCGGCTTCGTCGGGCGGCAGCGGGAACTGGCCGAGCTGGCGGGCCTGCTCGCCGGCGCCCGGCTGGTGACCGTGACCGGGCCCGGCGGGGTGGGCAAGAGCCGGCTCGCGCTGCGCGCCGCGGCCCGGGCGGCCGGCGCCTTCCCGGACGGCACCTGGCTGGTGGACGTAGCCCCGGTGCAGGACCCGCTGCTGCTCGGCCACGCCGTGCTGGAGGCGTTGCGACTGACCGACGGCACCGCCCGCCCGCCGCTGGACGTGCTGGTCGAGCGGCTGGCCGGGCGCCGCCCGCTGCTGGTGCTGGACGGCTGCGAGCACCTGGTGGAGGCGTGCGCCGAGCTGACCGACGCGCTGCTGCGCGCGCTGCCCGGGCTGCGGGTGCTGGCCACCAGCCGCTCCGCTCTGCGGGCCTCGGGCGAGCACGTGCTGACCCTGGCCCCGCTGCCGGTCGACCCGCTGCCGAACAGACCGACGGGCGTGCTGCCGGACGCGGTGCGGCTGTTCGCCGACCGGGCCCGGGCGGTGCTGCCCTCCTTCGAGGTGACCGCGGCCAACGCGGAGGCGGTCGGCCTGCTCTGCCGCCGGCTGGACGGCATCCCGCTGGCCGTGGAGCTGGCCGCCGGGCGGCTGCGGGCGCTGTCGGTGGAGCAGATCACCGCCCGGTTGGACGACCGCTTCCGGCTGCTCACCGGGGGCAGCCGAACGGCGCTGCCCAGACACCAGACCATGCGCACCACGATCGGCTGGAGCCATGAGCTCTGCACGGTGCAGGAACGTTTACTCTGGGCCCGCCTGTCGATCTTCGCCGGCGGCTTCGACCTGGAGGCCGCCGAGTACGTCTGCGCCGGCGACGGCATCGAACCCGAGGACGTGCTCGACCTGCTCGACGAACTCATCGCCAAGTCCGTCGTCCTGCGCGAGGACAGCACCTTCGGCGTCCGCTTCCGCCTGCTGGACACCCTGCGCGAGTACGGCGGCCACTGGCTGCGCGCCGCCGGCGAGGAGCAGCGGCTGCTGCGCCGCCACCGGGACTGGTACCTGGGCGTCGCCACCTGGGGCGAGGTCGAGTGGTTCGGCCCCCGGCAGGCCGAGACCGCCGAACGCACCGGGCTCGCCCACACCAACCTGCGGGCCGCGCTGGAGTTCTGCCTCGCCGAGCCCGGCGAGGAGCAGATCGCCCTGCTGCTGGCCGGCACCCTGTGGTTCTACTGGGTCGGCTGCGGCCACCTCGGCGAGGGCCGGCACTGGCTGGACCGGGCGCTCACCCTGGACCGCGAACCCACCGAGGCCCGCGCCAAGGCCCTCTGGGTAACCGGTTACATGGCCACCCTGCAGGGCGACCTCGGCGCCGCCCGCCCGGCGCTGGAGGAGTGCCGCCGCCAGGCGCTGGACACCGGCGACGACCGGGCCCTCGCCTACGCCGTCCACCGCCAGGGCTGCGCCGCTCTGATCGGCGACGACCCGGAGCGCGCCGCCGAGCTGTTCGAGGAGGCGCTCTGGCACTACCGGACCATCGGCGAGCTCAACAGCAACGTCGTGATGGGCATGATCGAGCTGGGCCTCGCCTACCTGTTCCAGGGCGACCAGGACAGCGGCGCGCTCTGGTTCGGCCAGGCCCGCGAGGTGTGCGAGGAGCACGGCGAGCAGTGGGCGTACGCCTACGTGCTGTACGCGACGGCGTACTCGCACTACCTGGACGGCGCGGTCCAGCCGGCCCGCGCCATGGCCCGGGAGTGCGTGCGGCTGAACCACCTCTTCCACGACCTGCTCGGCATCGTGCTGGGGATCGACCTGCTGGCGCTGCTGGAGACCGAGCCGGCCGGCCCGGGCGAGCCCGCCGACCTGTGCGAGGCCCGGGTACTGCAGGGCGCCGCGCACCGGATCTGGCGGACGGTCGGCAACCCCTTCCTGGGCTCGCGCTCCTTCTTCGGCACCCACCAGGAGTGCGCCGAGCGGGCCCGGGCCGGGCTGACCGAGCAGGAGTACGAGGAGTGCTACCGGGCCGGCACCCGGCTGGACCTGGACGCCGCCGTCTCCCGGGCGCTCGGCGGCGGGGGCTCGGCGGACGGCCCGGAGCCGGGCCCCCACCCCTGCTCGGCGCCGCCCGCGCCGGCGCCCTCGCCGGTACGGAATAGTTGAAACTTGTCCATTGCTTGAGGAGGCAAGGAACCACCCGGAAGGAACACCATGGCCGTCCACGACGAGTACCGCCTCGCGAACTTCCACTTCGAGTCCAAGGCGTACGCCGATGCCGCCCGCATGCTCGAAGGCGTGCTGGCCGAGGAGCCGGCCAACCTCTCCGTCCGGCTGCTGCTGGCCCGCAGCTACTACCACTCCGCCCAGCTCGGCCGCGCCGAGGCCGAACTGCGCCGGATCCTCGACCTCGACCCGGCCGAGGACTACGCCCGGCTGATGCTCGGCCGCACCCTGGAGCGCCAGGGCCGCGCCGCGGAGGCCCGCCCGCACCTGCGGCTGGCCGCCGCGATGACCGGCGAGAGCATCTGACCGCACCGAGCAGCGAGCCCCCGCCGCCTCGAAAGGCGACGGGGGCTCGCTGTGGTTTCGCGAACTGCGGAACCGAGCGCGGGTCAGCGCGAGTAGTACTCGACGACCAGCTGCTCGTCACAGATCACCGGGACCTCCTTGCGCTGCGGCGCACGGTCCAGGCGGAAGGCCAGGGCCTTCAGGTTGACCTCGAGGTACTTCGGGGTCTGGCCCTCACCCGCGTAGCCACCCTCACGGGCGACCTGGAAGGGGACCTTCTCCTTGCTGCGCTCGCGGACGGTGACCACGTAGCCCGGCTTCATCTGGAACGACGGCTTGTTGACCTTGCCACCGTTGACCTCGATGTGGCCGTGGACGACCATCTGGCGGGCCTGGTAGATGGTGCGGGCGATGCCCGAACGCAGCACCAGCGAGTCCAGACGGGTCTCCAGCTCGGCGACGAGCGCCTCACCGGTCTTGCCCTCGGCCTTCTTCGCGCGGTCGAACGCGCGCGACAGCTGCTTCTCGCTCAGGTCGTACTGGGCGCGAAGACGCTGCTTCTCGAGCAGACGGACCTTGTAGTCCGAGTTCTGCTTGCGGCCACGGCCGTGCTGGCCGGGCGGGTACGGGCGGGCCTCGAAGTACTTGACGGACTTCGGGGTCAGCGGCACGCCGAGCGCACGCGCGATCTTGACCTTGGGACGCTTCTGGTTCGCCATGAACCAAACCTTCCTTGCTTACGAATACGGCTTTCACCAGGTGTTGACGGAGGTCGCATGTCGCGACCCGGAGAAAACCCACCGCCTGCGCGAGGGTCAGCCGCTCTCCGGAGCCGGGCACGAAAGTGCTGGTCACACGAAGGGCCCGGAAGCCGGGCCGTCCGCGACACCGAAACGGTGCGCGACGCTCCTGGTGCGGGCCTCCTGACGGAGGCCTACGGCCGGTGCCCCGCTGGTGCGGCCGGTCGGTGGGGTCTCCCCCGCCGCCGTCCCGGGACACGGCACTCCGACGTAGTATACCGGCGGATCAGTCGCCCATTCCCCCGGGCTGCCGATCGGGCTTCTTCTCAGTCTTGTCGGCCTTGTCGGCCTTGTCGACCTTGTCGGCCTGCTCCACCTTCTCCGCCTTCTTCTCCACCCTGCGCTCCCCCCGCAGCCGCCCGCGCGTCCACTCCACGGTGTCCGCGTACCGGACCTCGCCGCCGCGCCGGTTCGGCCGGTAGTACTCCCTGCCGTGCACCGCGTCCGGCGCGTACTGCTGGGCCGCGATGCCCTCCGGCAGGTCGTGCGGGTACTGGTAGCCCTTGCCGTGGCCGAGCTTGCCCGCACCGCCGTAGTGGGCGTCGCGCAGGTGCGGCGGCACCGCGCCCGCCAGGCCCTGCCGGACGTCCGCCAGCGCCGCGTCGATCGCCAGGTAGGCCGAGTTGGACTTCGGCGCCAGCGCCAGCGCGATCGCCGCCTGGGACAGGATGATCCGGGCCTCCGGGAAGCCGATCAGCGCCACCGCCTGGGCCGCCGCCACCGCCGTCTGCAGCGCCGTCGGGTCCGCCAGGCCGACGTCCTCGCTGGCCGAGATCATCAGCCGCCGGGCGATGAACCGCGGGTCCTCCCCCGCCTCGATCATCCGGGCCAGGTAGTGCAGGGTGGCGTCCACGTCGCTGCCGCGGATCGACTTGATCAGCGCGCTGGCCACGTCGTAGTGCTGGTCGCCGTCCTTGTCGTAGCGCACCGCCGCCTGGTTGACGGCGGTCTCGGTGGTGGCCAGCGTGATGCTCGCCTCGCCCTTCTCCAGCGCCGCCCCGGCCGCCGCCTCCAGCGTGGTGAGCGCCCGCCGGGCGTCCCCGCCGGCCAGCCGCACCAGGTGGTCCTCGGCCTCCGCGGTCAATTCCAGGGCGCCCTCCAGGCCGCGCTCGTCGGCCACCGCGCGGCGCAGCAGCGCCCGGATGTCCTCGTCGGTCAGCGACTCCAGGGTGAGCAGCAGCGAGCGGGACAGCAGCGGGGAGATCACCGAGAAGTACGGGTTCTCGGTGGTCGCCGCGATCAGGGTGACCCAGCGGTTCTCCACGGCCGGCAGCAGCGAGTCCTGCTGGGCCTTGGAGAAGCGGTGGATCTCGTCCAGGAAGAGCACCGTCTCCCGGCCGGACATGCCGACCGCCCGCCGGGCACCGTCGATCACCGCCCGGACCTCCTTGACCCCGGCGGTGATCGCGGACAGCTCGACGAAGCGGCCCTCCACGGCCTGGCTGATCACATGGGCGAGGGTGGTCTTGCCGGTGCCGGGCGGCCCCCAGAGGATCACCGAGCTGGTGGCCGCCGGCCCGCGCGAGTTCGCGACCAGCCGCCGCAGCGGGGACCCGGGCTTCAGCAGCTGCCGCTGCCCGGCCACCTCGTCCAGGGTGCGCGGGCGCATGCGTACGGCCAGCGACGCCCGCCCGGGCTCCTTGCTCTGGCGTTCCTCGGCGGCGGCGGTGAAGAGGTCCGGTTCGTCCACACCGGAAGCCTAGTTGAGGCCGCCGACACCAGGGCCTGTCTCCCGGGTCCTCGCCGGGTCCGCCAAAGCTGCCGGAGACAGGCCCTCTATCCCTGCGGGGTACGGCGGTCCAGCAGGACCACCTCGAACTCCTCCACCGACCGCACGGTGGCGCCCAGCGCGCCCACCACCTTCGCCCGGACGTCGGCCTGCGGCCCCCGCGAGGCCGCGAAGCTCGGCTGGTCCACGTAGATCGAGCCCACGGACAGACGGCCGGTCGCGCGGTCGGCCAGCATCGTGCCGGTCACGAATCCGGGCGACTTCTCCAGCACCGGCAGCACCTCGTCCCGGAAGATCCGGGCAGCCTCGTCCACCTTGGCCGGGTCGACGTCGGTCCGGGTCAGCCGGAACCCGGCGCCCGGTCCGGCCACACCGGGCGGGGCCGTCGCCACGGCCTCCCAGACGTCGCTGGTCGCGGTGCCGGCCAGCGGCGCCAGCAGGTCGCGGCAGCGCTCACCCAGCGCCGCGTCACTGTCGCGCTCGGCCTGGGCGGACTCCCACCACAAGCCCATGACGATCTTGCCGAGGCCCCGGTCGGCGAACAGCCCGTAGCCGCGGTAGCCGGGCTGCCCGGAGAGCAGGTCGATCGCCTCGGTGCTGAGCCCATCGAGGGTCTGGCCGATCCGGTCCGGGTTGCCGGTGGCGTAGACCGTACGAACGAACATGAGCGCGCCTCCAGTGGAGTCCGGGCGCCACGCGGGGCCGTTCTCGGTAGCAGCGCCCGGCGGGCCCCGTCTACTCCAGTCTGGCAGCGTGGTCCGGAACGTACTTCTGCAGATCGCGCGGGGGCCGCTGGTAGCCGCGCGGGGCCGGGCGGGGCGGCAGCTCGATCCTGGGCGGGGTGATCTCGCGGTACGGCACGGTGGAGAGCAGATGGGCGATCATGTTGATCCGGGCCCGGCGCTTGTCGTCGCTCTCCACCACGTGCCAGGGCGAGTCCGGGGTGTCGGTGTGCAGGAACATCTCGTCCTTGGCGCGCGAGTAGTCCTCCCAGTGCTTGATGGACTCGACGTCCATCGGGGAGAGCTTCCAGCGCTTCATCGGGTCCTCCAGCCGGTCCCGGAACCGCCGCTCCTGCTCCGCGTCGCTCACCGAGAACCAGTACTTGCGCAGCAGGATGCCCGCCTCGATCAGCATCTGCTCGACGATCGGGCACTGGTGCAGGAACTGCCGGTACTCCTCGTCGGTGCAGAAGCCCATCACCCGCTCGACCCCGGCCCGGTTGTACCAGCTGCGGTCGAACAGCACGATCTCCCCGGCCGCCGGCAGGTGTTCGACGTACCGCTGGAAGTACCACTGGGTCTTCTGCCGCTCGGTCGGAGTGGGAAGCGCCGCGACCCTGGCGATGCGCGGGTTCAGGTACTCCGTCACCCGCTTGATCGCGCCGCCCTTGCCGGCCGCGTCCCGCCCCTCGAAGACCACCACCAAGCGGGCCCCCTCGACCCGCACCCACTCCTGGAGCTTCACCAGCTCCTGCTGCAGCCGCAGCAGCTCCCGCTCGTACGGCTTCCTCGCCAGTCGCTCCGGCTTCGCGGTCCGCTGCTCGGTGGTCACCCTCGGGTCCTCCGTCCGACTGCTGCCGATGACCCTTCACCGTAGGCGCACAACGGTGACCTCGCAGGTCGGCGCGGAGCGAAAAGGGCGGTCAGACCCCGACGAAGGGCTCCGGATAGCGACAGAGCCCGCGCGGACCGCCGTCGTACGCCGCCAGCGGCAGCACCTGGAAGTACGCGTCCGGCACCTCGAACGGGCCGGTGACCTCGTGCCGCCCGGCCGGGGTGAAGCCGAACCTGCCGTAGTACTCCGGATCGCCGAGGACGACCACCAGCTTCTCCCCCGCCTCCTCGGCCGCCGACAGCGCGGCCCGGACGACGAGTTCGCCGATGCCCTTGCGCTGCCACTCCGGCGCGACCGCGACCGGCGCGAGCGCCAGCGCGTCACCGCCGCCGCCACCGCCGTCGCCGACCGGCAGCCGGGTCAGCAGGGCGTGTCCGATCACCAGCCCGGACTCGTCCACGGCGACCACCGACAGCCCGGGCAGCCAGGCCGGATCGCGGCGCAGCGCGTCCACCAGGTCCGCTTCGTCCGGGCCGGGGAACGCGGCCATGTGGACCCGTCTGGTCGCCGGGGCGTCCTGCGGGCTTTCGACCCTCGTAGTGACCTGAGTGACCTGCATGAGTCAACCCTCCCTGTGTCACACGTCGTTGTGGACCGGCCCCGGACGGTGGGCGGACCGTCCGGGGCCGTTGAAGGTTAGCGGATGACGCGGCGTCAGCCCTTGGGCTGCGCCTCCGGCTTGGCGTCCTCACGGACCTTCGGCTGGGCGTCGACGCCGGCCTCGCGGCGCTGCGCCGGGGTGATCGGGGTCGGGGCGCCGGTCAGCGGGTCACCACCGGTGGACGTCTTCGGGAAGGCGATGACGTCGCGGATGGTGTCGTACCCGCCCAGCAGGGTGACGATCCGGTCGAGGCCGAAGGCGACACCACCGTGCGGCGGCGGGCCGTAGTTGAAGGCGTCCAGCAGGAAGCCGAACTGCGAGGCCGCCTCCTCCTCGGAGAGGCCGATCGCGTCGAACGCCCGCTTCTGGACCTCGCGCTGGTGGATACGGATCGAACCGCCGCCCAGCTCCGAGCCGTTGAGGACCAGGTCGTAGGCGTTGGACAGGGCCGAGCCCGGGTCGGTGTCGAAGGTGGCCAGCGACTCCGCGGTCGGGGCGGTGAACGGGTGGTGCACCGCGTGCCAGCCCTGGAACGCGCCCTTGTCGTCCTCGATCGGCTCGAACATCGGGAAGTCGACGACCCAGAGGAAGGCCCACTCGGACTCGTCGATCAGCTCGCAGCGGCGGCCGATCTCCAGACGGGCGGCGCCCAGCAGCTCCTGCGAGGCGCGCTCCTTGCCGGCGGCGAAGAAGACCGCGTCGCCGTTCTTGGCGCCGACCGCGGCGGCGAGGCCGGCCAGGTGCTCCTCGGAGAGGTTCTTGGCGACCGGGCCGCGCAGCTCGCCGGTCTCGGCGTCGATCAGCACGTAGGCGAGGCCCTTGGCACCGCGTGCCTTGGCCCAGTCCTGCCAGGCGTCCAGCTGCTTGCGCGGCTGCGAGGCGCCGCCCGGCATGACCACGGCGCCGACGTACGGGGCCTGGAAGACGCGGAACTCGGTGCCCTTGAAGTACTCGGTGAGGTCGGTGAGTTCCTGGCCGAAGCGGACGTCCGGCTTGTCGGAGCCGTAGCGGCCCATGGCGTCCGCGTAGGTCATCCGCGGCAGCGGGTTGGGGATCTCGTAGCCGTGCACCTCGCGCCAGACGGCGCCGATGATCTTCTCGCCGAGGGCCAGGATGTCCTCCTGGTCGACGAACGAGGCCTCGATGTCCAGCTGGGTGAACTCCGGCTGGCGGTCGGCGCGGAAGTCCTCGTCGCGGAAGCAGCGGGCGATCTGGTAGTAGCGCTCCATGCCGGCCACCATCAGCAGCTGCTTGAACAGCTGGGGCGACTGCGGCAGCGCGTACCAGTGGCCGGGCTGCAGGCGGACCGGGACGAGGAAGTCGCGGGCGCCCTCGGGGGTGGAGCGGGTGAGGTACGGCGTCTCGATGTCGAGGAAGTCGTTCTCCTCCATCACCCGGCGGATGATGTTGTTGACCTTGGAACGCAGCCGCAGCCCCTTGGCCGGGCCCTCGCGGCGCAGGTCCAGGTAGCGGTAGCGCAGCCGGACCTCCTCGTTGACCGTGCCGGGCTCGTACTCGGCGACCGGGAACGGCAGCGGGGCGGCCTCGGAGAGCACCTCGATCCCGCTGACGACGACCTCGACGGCGCCGGTCGGGATGTCGGGGTTCTCGTTGCCCTCGGGGCGGACCCGGACGTCGCCGACGACCTTGACGCAGTACTCGGCGCGAAGGCCGTGCACCGAGTCCAGGTCGCGGACCACGATCTGCACGGTGCCGGAGGCGTCGCGCAGGTCGATGAAGGCCACGCCGCCGTGGTCGCGGCGGCGGGCGACCCAGCCGGCCAGGGTGACGGTGGTGCCTGCGTGCTCCGGGCGGAGCGTGCCCGCGTCGTGCGTGCGGATCACAGCTGCTTCTCCTTCAGGGTGGTGACGAGTGCGTCGAGGGCGACGGGGGTCTGCTCGCCGGTACTCATGTCCTTGAGCTGGACGACGCCCTCGGCGAGGTCCCGGTCACCGGCGATCAGGGCGAAGCGGGCGCCGGACCGGTCGGCGGACTTCATGGCGTTCTTGATGGTCTTGACGCCGAAGGCGAGGTCGGTGGCGACGCCGGCCCGGCGCAGCTCGACCACCTTGGCGAACAGGACGTTCTTGGCCTCCTCGCCGAGCGCGACGGCGTAGACCGAGGTGGCGGCCGGCAGGTCGAGGACGACGCCCTCCGCCTCCAGCGCCAGGTAGGTGCGGTCCACGCCGAGGGCCCAGCCGACGGACGGCAGCGTCGGGCCGCCGATCATCTCGGACAGGCCGTCGTAGCGGCCGCCGCCGCCGATCGCGGACTGGGCGCCGAGGCCGTTGTGCACGAACTCGAAGGTGGTGCGGGTGTAGTAGTCCAGGCCGCGGACCAGCTTCGGGTCGTCGACGAAGGCCACGCCGTTGGCGGTGAGCAGCTCGCGGACCTTCTCGTCGTACGCCTTGCAGTCCTCGCACAGGAAGTCGCGCAGCATCGGGGCGCCGACCAGCTGCTCCTGCACCGACTCGCGCTTGTCGTCCAGGACGCGCAGCGGGTTGATCTCGGCGCGGCGGCGGGTCTCCTCGTCGAGGTCCAGGCCGGACAGGAACTCGATCAGGGCGGTGCGGTAGACCGGGCGGCACTGCTTGTCGCCGAGGCTGTTGAGCAGCAGCGAGTAGTTGCTCAGGCCCAGCGAGCGGAAGGCGTCGTCGGCCAGGATGATCAGCTCGGCGTCCAGCGCCGGGTCCTCGGCGCCGATCGCCTCGGCGCCGACCTGGGAGAACTGGCGGTAGCGGCCGGCCTGCGGGCGCTCGTAGCGGTAGTACGAGCCGGAGTACCAGAGCTTGACCGGCAGGTTGCCCGCCTTGTGCAGGTTGGCCTGGAGCGCGGCGCGCAGCACCGAGGCGGTGCCCTCGGGGCGCAGCGCGAGGTCCTCCTTGCCGCGCTTGGTGAGGGAGAACATCTCCTTGGTGACGATGTCGGTGGACTCGCCGACACCGCGCGAGAACAGCTTCACGTCCTCGAAGACCGGGGTCTCGATGTAGCCGTAACCGGCCCGGCGGGCGGGCGCGGCGATGCGCTCGCGGATCGCCAGGAAGGTCGCGGAGCTGGGGGGCAGCAGGTCGTAGGTGCCCTTGGGGGCGGTGAAGGTGCTCAACTTCTCTTCCGTCACATTCCTCGTCGCGGGAAAGCCGGGGCGCCGGCCGCCCCCGCTGCCTGTCGGAGGTAGGGGTTGGTGGCGCGCTCGCGGCCGATGGTGGTCTGACCGCCGTGGCCGGAGAGGACCACGGTGGAATCGTCGAGGGGCAGGCACACCCGGGCCAGCGAGCTCATGATCGCCTCGCTGTCCCCGCCCGGGAGGTCGGTACGCCCGATGGAGCCGGCGAACAGCAGGTCGCCCGAGAACAGCACCGGGGGGAGGTCCTCGGCACCGGGCGTCCGGAAGGTCACCGACCCCCCGGTATGGCCCGGGGCGTGGTCCACGGTGAGCTTCAGGCCGGCCAGCTCCAGCACGCTGCCGTCGGTGAGCTCGCGCACGTCGTCGGGCTCGCCGACGGTGAGCTCGCCCATCAGCTGGGTGCCCAGGGAGCGGCCGAGTGCCTTCTCCGGGTCGGACATCATGTACCGGTCCTCGGGGTGGATCCAGGCCGGGACGCCGCGGGCGCCGCAGACCGGGACCACCGAGGCGACGTGGTCGAGGTGGCCATGGGTGAGCAGCACGGCGACGGGCTTCAGCCGGTGCTCGCGGACGAGCTCCTCGACGCCGCGGGCGGCCTGGTGGCCGGGGTCGACGATGACGCACTCCTCGCCCGCCGCCGGCGCGACCAGGTAGCAGTTGGTGCCCCAGGCTCCAGCGGGGAATCCGGCGATGAACACGCGCGTCCTTCGGGTGTGCGGCGACAAGCTGCGATGGCTACCAGTAGTGATGTGTAAGGGCAGCCTACCGGCGGGCCGGGTCCGGTTGCGAACCAGATGGCAGTGGCGGGCCGGGCCGTCGGGGCGGTTCACCGCGTTCTTACGGGCCCGGTCCCTACACTTGGCCGCCGATGGATGCGATGATCCGCTACGGAATCCATCCACTCTTTCCGCACATCCTCAGGAGACACGGCCGGTGGTCAGCAGCGAACAGCGGCGGCGGCAGCTCGCCCGCGAGAAATTCGAGCGCCAGGAGAAGCGCCGCGCCGAGGCGGCGGCCGCCCGCAAGCGCCGCAACACGATCATGGGCACCTCGCTCGCCGTCGTGGTGCTGGCGGGCGGCGGCACGCTGTTCGCCACCGGCGCGTTCGACTCGGACAAGGACAAGACGGCTTCGGCCGCCTCCTCCCCCCAGGCCGCCCCCACCAAGCCGGCCACCCCGACCCGCAAGCCGGTCGAGGGCTGCGCCGACCCGGCGCCGGGCGCGCCCAACGGCAAGCAGTTCAAGACCGAGCCGGCCATGACGATCGACCCGAGCGGCTCGTACACCATGGCGCTGGACACCAACTGCGGCAAGGTGACGGTCGCGCTGGACGCGGCCAAGGCCCCGCACACCGTGAACTCCTTCGCCTTCCTGGCCGGTGAGCAGTTCTTCGACCACACCAAGTGCCACCGTCTCACCACCGACGGCATCTTCGTGCTCCAGTGCGGAGACCCGACCGCCAGCGCGACCGTCCCGGGCGGCATGGGCGGCCCCGGCTACAAGTTCAAGGACGAGAACCTGACCGGCGCCGCCTACCCGGCGGGCACCGTGGCGATGGCCAACTCCGGCCCGGACACCAACGGCAGCCAGTTCTTCCTGGTCTACAAGGACACCCAGCTGCCCCCGAATTACATCCCCTTCGGCAAGATCACCGGCGGCCTGGACGTGGTTCAGAAGATCGCCGCCGCGGGCACCCTGGAGGGCGCCTCGGACGGCCACCCGATGGCCGACGTCACCTTCAACTCGGTTACCGTGTCGAAGGGTTGACAGGCCCCGAGGCCGTCGGCGGCGGGCGCCCGGGGCGCCCCCCGCCGGGCCCCGGAGCGAAATCGCCCGGCCCGGATGCGGACAGCACCGGGCCTGGTCGCCTATGTTGGCGTTGTATAGGGTGCCCGGACCCGCCTAGCCGTCACCCGCGGCAGCAAGGCACGGCGGACGGGGACGGCGGACTCATCGGTCCGCCGCACATCAACTGTGGACGACGGACGCGCGCCGCCCCGGCGCGGGCGCGACGTCATGTGGAGGACGCGCTATGAGCAGCGACCCGTGGGGCCGTGTGGACGAGCAGGGCACGGTGTACGTCAGGACGGCCGACGGCGAACGCGTCGTCGGTTCCTGGCAGGCCGGCTCGCCCGAGGAGGCCCTCGCCTACTTCGAGCGCAAGTACCAGGGCATCGAGGTGGAGATCGGCCTGCTGGAGAAGCGGGTGCGCACCACCGACCTGGCCGCCAAGGACGCCCAGACCGCGCTGGAGCACCTCCGCGCGCAGGTGACCGAGGGGCACGCGGTGGGTGACCTGGACGCGCTGGCCAAGCGGCTGGACACGCTCGCCGGTGAGATCGAGAGCCGGCGGGAGGAGCGCAAGGCCGCCCGCGCCAAGGCCCAGGACGAGACCCGCTCCGCCAAGGAGGCCCTGGTCGCCGAGGCCGAGCAGCTCGCCGAGTCCACCCAGTGGCGGGAGGCCGGGGACCGGCTGCGCGCCCTGGTGGAGACCTGGAAGGGCCTGCCGCGGCTGGACCGCAAGAGCGACGACGAGCTGTGGCACCGCTTCTCGCACGCCCGCTCGGTCTTCTCCAAGCACCGCAAGGCGCACTTCGCCACCCTGGACGCCGAGCGCGACCACGCCCGGCAGACCAAGGAGGCGCTGGTCGCCGAGGCCGAGGCGCTGTCCTCGTCCACCGACTGGGGCAGCACCGCGGCCGCCTACCGCGACCTGATGGCGCGCTGGAAGGCCGCCGGCCGGGCGCAGCGGGACGTCGAGGACGAGCTGTGGGCGCGGTTCCGCGGCGCGCAGGACGTCTTCTTCCAGGCCCGTTCCGCGGTGTTCAGCGAGCGGGACGCCGAGCAGGTGGGCAACCAGAAGCTCAAGGAGGCGCTGGCCGCCGAGGCCGAGGCGATCCTGCCGATCACCGACCTGAAGGCCGCCAAGGCCGCGCTGCGCGACGTCAACGAGCGCTGGGAGGCGATCGGACACGTGCCGCGCGACGTCCGTCCGAAGCTGGACGGCCGGCTGAACGCGGTCGAGCGGGCGATCCGCGAGGCCGAGGACGCCGAGTGGAAGCGCTCCAACCCGGAGGCCAAGGCCCGCGCGGCCGGCATGGTGGGCCTGTTCCAGGCGAAGGCCGACAAGCTGCAGGCCGACCTGGACAAGGCCCGCGCGGCCGGCAACGCCTCCAGGGCCGCCAAGCTGGAGTCCGAGCTGGCGGGCGTGCAGACCCTGCTGGAGCAGGCACACAAGAGCCAGGAGGAGTTCAGCGGCTGATCCCGGCCGGCTGAACGGCGAAGGCCCCCCGACCCGCTCCTTGGGTTCTAACGGTCCCCGCAACACCCGCGATCTGTGGGAGTTGCGAGGACCGTGGGCGTTAGGCGTAGTGATCTTGCTGGATTGCGGGAGCG